>CAZPIM010000016.1:39541-45741 GCA_964586385.1 uncultured Anaerolineaceae bacterium | reverse complement strand
GCTAATTTGGGTCCGATTCCAGAAATATGAGTCAACAGAGCGGGCGAAGCTGTATTCACATCCACACCCACGCGATTAACCACATCCTCAACCACCCCACCCAGCATATTGGAAAGTTGTGTCTGATCCACATCATGTTGATATAGGCCAACGCCAATCGATTTTGGATCAATTTTCACCAACTCAGCTAGCGGATCCTGCACACGGCGGCCAATTGATACTGCTCCACGCATGGAAACGTCCAGATCCGGCATTTCCGCACGCGCCAACGGACTGGCGGAATAGACTGAAGCACCTGCCTCGTTGGTGATCAAATAACGAACGGTATTGAGATTGCGGGTTAACTCTGCAACCAGTTGCTCTGTCTCCCGAGATGCAGTGCCATTTCCGATCGATATCAAGCTGACAGCATGTTTTTGGATCAGTTTGTTCAAAATAGCCAGAGATTCTTCCTTTTTGTTTTGCGGTGGATGCGGGTAAATCGTCACTGTATCCAGAATTTTACCGGTTGGATCCATAACCGCTACTTTGGATCCGGTTCGAAATCCGGGATCAATTGCCAAAACGGTGTAACCAACCAAAGGGGGCTGATTGAGCAAACCCTTTAAGTTGGTCGCAAAAACCTGAATCGCATGCGCTTCCGCATTTTCGGTTAATGCGCGGCGAACATCGCGCTCGATGGCTGGCAAGAGCAAACGCTCGGCTGCATCCTGAATTACTTCCCGCATCTGGTCCGCCAGAGGAGATTTTGGATTGGGTAGAAATCTTGTATAGATTGCATTTTCCCAATCCCGTTGCTGTACGTTTACCCCCACTCGCAGTACTTTTTCTGTTTCACCACGATTGATTGCCAGCACCTGGTGCGGGCGGATGCGATCAACACGGATTTCAAAGGTGTAGTAACTTTCATAAACACGCTTTTCATCCTGCGCATCGGTTATTTTTTCAGATTTAAACGTACCCCATTGCATGGCTTTTTCGCGCGTAACCGATCTTACTTCCGGATCATCACTGATCATTTCGGCTACAATATCTCTTGCGCCTTGCCAGGCATCCTCAATTGTCGGTACATCATCATTAAGGAAAGGTTTGGCAATATCCTCCAGTGAGGTGCGGGTTGGGAGTTGCTTCAGGATCCATTCTGCCAATCCTTCCAAACCACGTTGACGGGCAATCATGGCTCGTGTGCGTCGTTTGGGTTTATAGGGCAGGTAAAGATCTTCCAGTTGCGTCAATGTTTCAGCCGACTCAATTTTTATTTTTAATTCCGGGTTAAGTTTTCCTTGCTCCTCGATTGATTTGAGAATCGTTTCACGGCGTTCATCTGTTGACCGAAGTCTTTCCAAACCACTTTGGACCTGCCGTAATTGCTCTTCATCCAGGCTCTCAGTTCTTTCCTTCCGGTAACGGGCTATGAATGGAATCGTGTTCCCTTCATCTAATAAATCAATGGTAGCCTGGACCTGATGGGGTCGTAAAGAATAAAGGCTGGCAATTTTTTCGGCGTATTTCATTGGAAATCCTCCATGAATCGAGATTACTCCAAATTCTAACATGGAAGAGAATTGCCCGTAAAAAGGTGACAAAATTAATGGTTGGTAAGAATCCGAAAGCGAATTGTTATCCCATTTCTATATCAAGATTCTGATTTCACACAAACAAATTGAGCTTATAAACGCGGTTCTACCATATCCCTGTTTTTTGCTTTGCCTGTTAATAACTTTATATCAATACGAACAACCATTGTAAATTCAGCCTGTAACTGAATGTAAGCATCACCTTTTTCAATTTCATTCCCTGCTAAGTGCTTAATCAACCATTGCAATGCTTCAATTTTTTCCTGGCCATCCACCGTGTAAGCCTTGCCAAATACGATAGCGCTAACGTAATCTGTGCTGAACGTTTCCGGAATCAGTTCTGACTTTTCAATCACACAAAAAGATACTTGAGGCTGGTGGCTGATGTTGAGTAATTTGTATCCTTCTGTTGCACAATGGAAATAAATCGCACCCTGATGATAAACGTAATTAACCGGAACACCATAGGGCTGATTGTCCTGATCTACGGTTGATAACACGCCAAGATTCCCTCGTTCGAGAATGGCGATGGTTTGTGCATTACTTAACTGGCGGTCATTGCGACGCATAGCTGGAATGGGCATTATTTTCTCCTTGACCTTTATTTCATCACGATTGCGGATCAAAAACGATAACATCATAACTGAAGTTATGAAGGACATTGAGAATTTTTACATTTTGAATGGTAACCGTATAACGCATATCCTGGGTTGGTTTTGGCCAGGCAGCCCAGTTATCCAGACCATTTGGGATCCAGACCAACGTATTCTCACCATAACCATTTTCAATGGCTTCTTTTACCAGAGGAACATTGGATCCATTTTGCGTCATATACACAATTGCAGCAGAAAAATCTGCGTTTGCATAAGAAAACGACCATCGGGGGAATATAATCTGATATGGGATATAACCGGGTGGTGGCCAAGCAACGAATTCTTCGCGGGTGTCAGGTCTTGGGTCCAGCCAGTGATCATCAAAGACAACCAGTGAATTGGCGGAATAATAATTCGGCTGTGGTGGTATATCGCCATTGCCCATTTCCTGAGTTTGCGGATACAGGATCCACCTTCGATGACCGGCAGCTCCATTCCCTGTACCCGGATCCAACATATACATATTGATGGCTACCCACCCATAAGCACCTAACGCAAGATTGGAACTGCTCGCTCCGGCATATCCTAGCGCAGAATAACATAACCAGGAAGAAGGAGGTGTGTGATCAAGTTGTTCATTTTTCGCCATTATTAAAGCAGCAGCCTGCGCTTTTTGATTATAGGACTCATTCAATATGACTGTGTCCGGTACCCCGGCCATTCTGCGGTAGAAATTTATCCTTTTTAAAACCGCTGCCTGATGATCAACCGATAAAGTGCCGGGCGTACAATTATTCAGACTACCGGTCCACCCAATAGCCGGTTGCGGTGCCAGTTGATAGTTTTCCGTAAAATAATCATCAACAGATTGGCGATTATTCAAATCCAGAAACGGTCCAGTGTTCTCTGCCTGTCCAAACAAAACCGGCAAATAGAGAATGTAATCTCCCTCATCAAAAACCAAATCGGCAGGAATGGTGTTATCAATTTGTGTCTGCCGAATCGGCGCAGGTTGTATAGTGAAAGAGGTAACCCCAGTAAAAAGTTCTTCATCCGGGTCGGGTTGATTTGCCAGGACTGGTGTTACAAATGTCATCAGGGTGATAGATAAAATCAACAACCAATTGCTTACATTGGTTATCCGTATAGAATTAACAGATTGACCGTGTTTTATCATTTTTTTTAGTATAACGAACATTTTTTAAAACGGAAATAAAGATACCATAAACATTGACAATTTTTTTAGTTATTCTAAAATTAGCTCATTCCCCTTCCGGTAGGTAAAAGATGAATACATTTTTTGGCAAAGATTTCAATGCTGGTCCCTTTGTTTTGTTTTCAATTCAGCACTGGATTGCAATAGCTTGCATCCTGCTGGCAGGTTTTTTCATCATCACAACACAACGTAAAGCGCTGCCTGAAAACCGGACAAAAGTTCGTTGGCTGCTGGCAATTATCCTGGTCATTAATGAAACGACCTGGCAGTTGTGGAATCTATTTACTGGACAATGGACAATCCAAACCATGCTGCCTTTTCATCTTTGCAGTGCACTGGTTTGGTTGACAGCTTATATGCTGGTCACCAAAAACCAAACCATTTATGAATTTGCTTATTTAATTGGAATCGCCGGCGCATTACAAGCCATCCTGACACCGGATTTAGGACAGTATGCCTTTCCGCATTACCGCTATTTCCAGGTCTTTGTCTCGCACGGTTGCATCATTATCGCTGCCCTGTACATGACTTTAGTAGAAGGGTTCCGTCCGACCTGGCAGTCGGTAAAGCGGGTAGCTATTTATGGAAATATCTACATGGTTGCCGTTTTTCTATTAAATTTGCTCATCGGGAGCAATTATTTATTCATCGCTCACAAACCGGAAACCGCCAGCTTATTGGATGTGTTACCCCCTTGGCCGATTTATATTTTGGTGATTGAAATCTTAGCAGCAGTTTTCATTCTTTTGTTCTATGCCCCATTTGCGATCAAAGATGGATTAAAAAAGAGCCGAAATTAGTTTTTTCTGATTGTGTAATGCATTTTAATTTACCGTGAATCTTTTTGGGAGATTTGCGCTCGACTGTTATCATTTATAATCAATGCGAGAACTACAATCCCAATAAAATTTTCCTTCGTTTACCTTTAACCGATGATTGCAGACAGAAAATTTAATGAGAAAACTTCATTTCTGGTCGACCGATTGAATTCGGTAGTTTATCTATGAACAAACCAACCAATATTTTCGCCCGTTTGTTTCTGAAAATTGGAATCATGATCCTTTTTCTGGCAGGCTTGGTTGGGAGCATTTTCTTTTTACTATCGTATGAAAAAGCATCATTGGTGGTAAACCGAATTAGCAGTGACGGTAATTTGGAAAGTTTTAGCCAATCCTTCTTTAATTCCATCCGGATACCCTTTTTAATTTTCTTTGTAATTTTTTTGGTCATGTCACTTTTGGCTGCAATTCGATTTGAAAAAACATTGCAATTCTTAACAAAATTTGGCCAATCACTGAATAAAGAATTCGTTTTTTTCATGCAGAGCTGGAAGCCATTATTCCAGAATTTTATCCGTTTTTTCGATCGAAAATCTTTCCTGCTTGTCACGGTCGTATCATTATTTGCATTGCTGATTCGGTTGGTTCTACTCCATCAGCCGATGGGGCATGATGAATCGTACACCTCAGTCATTTTTGCTTTTGAGCCTTTGTATAAAGGCTTGTCAGATTACCATTTCCCAAATAATCATGTCTTTCATACGCTACTTGTGCATATCGTCTATCGAATTTTTGGTCCGCAAGAATGGGCAGTACGATTACCTGCTTTGATATCCGGTGTTTTGCTCGTACCAGGCGGATATGTTCTGGCAAAATCATGGTATGGCAACAAAGTAGCGATCGTAACAGCCGTCCTGATTGCTTCTTTCCCGGAACTCATTCAATATTCTGTCAACGCACGCGGATACACATTAATGGCATTTTTAACAATCCTGCTTTTGATCAGTGCAAATTATGCCAGGCTGCACAAAAATTCCGCTGCCTGGTTCCTGGCTGGATTATTTGGTGCTTTCGGATTCTATACATTGCCCATCATGGCCTATCCTTTAATGATCGCATATACCTGGTTAGGTTTATCCTGGATTTTTGGAGATTATGCCAGGGAGTATTCCAAAATCAATTTCCTTTTTTCGATCTTTTGTTCGGGAATTCTTGCAGTAGGATTGGGTTTGGCATTATATATCCCCATTTTTAAGAATTGGGGCATTAAAAGCCTTTTAGCAAATGATTATACACAGGCCTTAGGAATGCAGGCATTTAAAGAGACCTTGCTATCACGCCTTCTGGATACCTGGCGTATGCTTAACCAGGGTGTAATTCCATTGATCGGTGGATTAATATTAGTCGGGTTTATCCTCTCGTTCTTGCTTTTCAGAAGGATCGGAAAAATCAAAATTCCTATTCAGATAACCAGCCTATTGGTTATCAGTATCCTGATTGCTATTCAACGCCCGAACATTTATTACCGAACCTGGATATTTTATATTCCTTTGCTCATCATGTGGTGTGTGGCAGGCTGGATGTCGATTGTCAGGCAAGAATCAGCCGTTTCCATATTGACCGGTAAACCTGAACTTGCAACCCTTGTGGGATTATTGATCGCAATAATCTTTACCGTAAATGGGTTGTTCTATGTGATGAAACTTGCACCTTCTGCAAAAAATGGTACCGGAGATGTCGAACAGGCAACTCTTTTCATTCAGGAACGGCTTGGAAAGAATGATATCGTCGTGATCACTGCCAATGACGATGCACGCATGTGGTTTTATTTTGAAAAATATGGTTTGGGTCGCGATTATTTTTCACGGGTAAAACCATTTGAGAATGCTTTTGTAGTTGTAAGTAATACGGATAATCAGACAATCTCCTTTGTTATTTCAGAACGCGGTCCCGATAAAGGGTTTTTCGACATGGATTCCATCAAAAAAATTCAGACGATTAATCATCTGGATATATATTTAATTCAAGCCAATGC
>CAZPIM010000016.1:20137-39441 GCA_964586385.1 uncultured Anaerolineaceae bacterium | reverse complement strand
ATAACATGGCGCATATTCAGTAAACCCGGTCTTGGACAGGGATTGAACCTCATTGGAGGACTACATGCTTTCTGTTAATCAAATTAATAAAACCTACGGGCTGGTGCCTGTTTTAAAAAACATATCATTTTCTGTTCTACCCAAAGAACGTTGGGGGTTGGTTGGGATTAATGGCAGCGGAAAAAGCACTTTATTGCGAATCTTGAGCGGTTTAGAGTCTGCAGATTCCGGGTCGTTTTCGTACACACCGGCTGATCTGAGAATCGGATATTTAGAACAGGGTTTTAAATTCGCGCCTGGAGCAACAATCCAATCCATTCTTGATCATCAAAATGGCGATTTTGAGAAATTGACCTCAGAGCTGGCTGATCTGGCTGCATTGTTAATGGATGATCCGGGTCAAACGCAACTCCAATCCCGATATGAAAATATTCTTTCACAACTGGAATTTCATGGACAGCAAGGAAATACACTTCAAAGTATTCTGAACGGGCTGGGGTTGGATCATCTGGATTCTGACACACCTATCGATCACTTAAGCGGAGGTCAGAAGACACGTCTGTTGCTGGCTGGAATCCTTTTGGGGAATCCACAACTTTTGTTTTTGGACGAACCGACAAATCACCTGGACATTGAAATGCTCACATGGCTGGAGGATTGGATCAATCACTTTCGGGGTGGCATATTAATGGTAAGTCACGATCGCATGTTTTTAGACCAAACTGTCAATGGGATTCTGGAATTAGATGAACACACCCACCAGATCAAGGCTTATTCAGGAACATACACGAATTACATTCAACAAAAAAACCATGAACAGGAAATGCAATTACAGGCATTCAAAGATCAACAGGAAGAGATTCAACGATTAAGCGCTGCAGCCAGTGAGATGCGATCAAAAGCAAAATATCACAAAGGTGGAAAGACTGATCCCCAAAATACAGATGGATTCAGTATCGGTTTTTTTGCCAATCGCAGTAAGGAAGTAATCCAGAAAGCCAAAAATATCGAAAAGCGGGTCGAAAAATTGCTTACCGAAGATCGGATCGATAAACCAACCCGAACCTGGCAAATGCGGGTTGATTTTGGAAAAACCATTTCGACCGGGCGGGATGTGTTGCTTTTAAAAGATCTTCAGGTTGGTTATCCGGATAACACCTTAATAGATAGCATCAACCTTGTTTTGAAATATGGACAACGGGTTGCATTGATCGGTCCAAATGGATGTGGAAAGACCAGTTTACTGAAAACCATTCAGGGTGAAATACCAGCTCTCGGTGGAGAATTTCGCCTGGGTAGTCAGGTTAGAGTTGGGTATATGACCCAGGAACAAAATGAGTTAAATGGTAAATGGAATGCGCTGGAAAGCCTGGAAAAGTTTTCTAATTTAAATGAGACAGAGATTCGCAGTTTTCTTTCCAAATTTCTTTTTCGGGGAGACGATGTTTTTATTCCGGTGGCGAATATGTCTTATGGCGAAAGGGCAAGACTGTCACTTGCCTGCTTGGTGGCGAACGGTTGCAATTTTCTGATGCTGGATGAACCGATCAACCATCTGGATATCCCCTCGCGCACGAATTTTGAACAGGCACTCACCCAATTTGACGGCACAGTGCTAGCTGTTGTGCATGACCGCTACTTCATCCAAGGATTCGCCAGTCATTTATGGGAAGTTAAAAACAAAGCGATCGTAGTTAGTGAGAAATAGCAAATTTTCATCTCTTTTATCCGCCGACTATGCGAATGACAACGCTGTCAGGCGTTTTACAGGCGTGATTATTGAAGCCAATTTAATGGGTCACTGATAACCTGGTCGAACACCAGGGCCAGTGCACCCTTCAAACAGGCATCCGCTCTCAGGTTGGATGGCACAATTGGCAGGTCGGTAACCCGACTCGAAAGGATGGATTGATCCATTAATGGTTTTATTTGCGGAATCAACAACGCACTCGCATCACATAATGCCCCGCCAAGAACAATCAGTCCGGGATTGAAAATATTCACCAGATTGATAATGCCGATTCCAAGGTGCTTACCAACATCCCGGATGGCATTTAATGCCACCGAATCACCCTCTTCAGCAGCTTGAACCACCTGTTTAAAAGTCAGTGAGTCCAAATTTCCATTCACCATTTCGTGCAATTGCGATTTTGTTCCTTTTTGCAAGGTAGAGACAACCTGATGCAACACAGCTCTCGGTCCAACGTACGTTTCCCAGCAACCTTTACGTCCACAGGAGCAAAGGTTCCCTTCACCATAGATGACCGTATGTCCAATTTCACTGGCAAAACCATCGCTCCCCCGCAATAACTCGCCATTGATCATGATCCCCCCACCGAGACCGACACCGGCGCTAAGGTAAATTAAATCATTCACTTCACGGGCGATGCCATAGCGAAATTCTCCTAACGCGCCACAGTTAGCTTCATTTTCTACACAAATCGGAACATTGAACTGAGTGAAGAAAATTTTCCCAATATCCAGATCCCGCCATCCTAAATTTGGGGCAAAAATCAGTTTCCCCTGGTAAATATCCACAACTCCCGGCAAACCGATTCCGATCCCGAACAATGGAATATCCATTGACCGGCCAAATTCGCATAATTCTGAAACCATTGCGATAGCTTTCATTAAAATTTCATGCTGACTCATCTGAGGGTTCGTTTCCTGGAATAATTTTCGATGTGGAGTGCCACTAAAATCTGCCATCATCGCGGAAACATAATCGACATTGATTTCAAGGCCAATGGCAAACCCGCCACGTGGATTAAGTTCTAAAGGCATGGAAGGCCGGCCGATACGATCTCCTTTTAAGGAAGTTTCGCGCACAAAATGGAGATCCAGGAGTTCCTGAATAATACTGGATACAGTGCTACGGTTTAACCCCGTTTCTTCGGCGAGATCTGCACGGGATAAGGGCGCACGACTTCGGAGCGTCTCCAAAACAGTCACAGTGTTGACCTTACGTACAAAAATTTGATTTGCTATTTGATTCATGGATACCTTTGGGTTATTTAGTTTGTTGTTTCAACGAACTAAATAAAGTATAACAATGTTCAAAACTTTTTCAAGTGAGGGAAATTTGATATGCTCCGAAAAATTGGAACTTTTTGGAAAATCTTAAGACATGAATGGATTGATACCCGTGTAAACTATTTTAACTAATCTGTGCTTTGGGATTTTGGATATGGATTTCGTCTGGATTGTTTGATTATGATTCATAATGAATCAATGGGATAAAAGTGGATATTCTCCATCATTTTCCACAAGAACTTTTTGAAACAAGCTGAGGTAGGAATTCACGATCACATTCAGGTCAAATTGAAGTGCTTTTTCAAAGCTTTTTTGTTTCATTTGTTTAATTTTTTCTTTATCTCGCAACAAATCCTGTATGGTTTTTGACCATATTTCACCACCGCTGGCTTGCAAAAGATACCCGTTTTCCCCTTCATCCACAAGTTCCATAAAACCACCAACTTTACTGACGATTAAACATAATCCAGCTGCCAAAGCATGCCCGCCAATAACCGGCATTCCTTCACTGAGCGACGGCATCAAGAGAATATCACTCTGTAATAAGTGACTCTGCACCATTTCCGGTGATTGCCAGCCGGGTAAGGTAAAGCGGGATCCAAGGTCCTCTTTTTTGATCTCATCCTCCACCTGATCTTTCAATGGACCGTCACCGTACATCGTACAATGCCATTGGTATTGTTTGCATTGGGCTAGTATCCGAACTACCTGCACAGGGTCCTTTTGATCAATCATTCTCCCGGCAAACACAATTTCGATCGGATCCTGTAACTGATTAACATGTTGCTGGGTGTTAATGTGAATGCCATTATGAATGATTTCGATCGGCACGTCATATCTCTTCAGAGCCAATTCCTTTGTGTATTTACTGACTGCTACTACTTTTGCTGCCTTTTTCCAGATAGGCGGAGTGAATGGAAATATTAACTTAAACCATTGATCCGTTTTTTGGGGCGTTCCACCCGGGACATCGCCGAGATGAATCGTCAGGATATACGGTATTTTTGTAAGCCTATTTGCGAGCCAGGCAACAGGACCGGCTGGTACAGCAAAATGGACATGCAACACGTTTGGCTTCCATTTACGAATTGTTTTCAATGTTTCGATGGAAGCAGTTATGACAAACGCGAGCATGGCCAAAAAACTGGCTTGATAAGGCTTTTTCCGCATAGATTTTATCCGTCGAACTTTTACACCACGATCTTCTTCGTCCAGTAATAAATCACCACAATGCGCAGTGATCACATGGACTAAATGGCCGGCTTGCACAAATCCCTGGCTGAGATCCTGCGCGACTCTCCCGCCTCCACCGCCGACTGGAGGATATTCATGTGTAATGACTAAAATGCGCAAATCCAACTCCTCATGAATTTGATGATTCCTGCGGGTCGGAAACACCAATTCGCTTTCGAACTGTATAGGTTGGTTTATTTTGCGCTTCATGATAGGTGCGAACTAATAATTCAGCAATTAAACCCATTAAAATGGATTGAAAACCCAGAATAAAAAACATGGAACTGAGAATAAATAAAGGTGAAGTTAAGACTGATGTTAAAAATATGATCCGGCGAAAAAACAAAAACAGTAAAACAATCGCCGAAACGATCATTAATATCGCACCGGTACCACCAAAAAGATAAATGGGTTTATTGGCATAAGAACTTAAAAATTTTACTGTGAATAAATCCAATAAAACTTTAATGGTTCTTTCCAGACCATATTTCGCTTTCCCGTGCTTGCGGGCATGATGGTTTACTTTTAACTCAATCATTTTTGCGCCAACTGCATCCGCATAAACCGGAATAAACCGGTGCATTTCACCGTACAGTTTAAATCCGGTGATCACTTCCCGACGGTAAGCTTTTAGTGTGCAACCATAATCATGCAGATTTACCTTTGTTACCAGGGAGATTATTTTATTGGCAATTTGTGAAGGTAAGGTGCGGGTTAAGAAAGCATCTTTACGACGTGCACGCCAACCACTGACGACATCATATCCTTCATCGATTTTTGAAATCAATAGTGGAATATCAGCGGGGTCATTCTGCAGATCTGCATCCATTAATACGATAATCTCGCCACAAGCATGGTCGATTCCGGCGGCTATGGCTGCTGTTTGTCCAAAATTGCGCCGCAAACCAACGACGCGAAAATGTTCCGGATCCTGAAAAGCAACCTGCTCCAATGCAGAAAAACTACCATCTTTACTGCCATCGTCTACCAGAATAACTTCCCATCTACGCTCAAAACCCTTCATTGCATCGATAATTGCAAGGTATAGTTCCGGGATGGTTTCAACTTCGTTATAAACTGGTATTACGATTGAGATGTTCATTTATTTCTCCGAAAGACTCTGAGATTCATCGATTCGCTGTCACAGATATTAAGTAATTTGGAAAAAGCAGCGCAATCGTAATAATATCTTAATTGTAACTTAAGATCGCTTTTGATGTTTCCGTAAGCAAGAGTCAGGTTTCCTTTATCCACTCGAAGTACAAACAATCTGGGTAGGTCCATTTTTATCGGTCATTTTTTCGGGATTACGAATGCCAAATCGAAAAACATTATAAAATCAATGGAAATGAAAATGAGATAAATTAGAATTATAAATAATATGTTGGATCACATTCCTCTCTTCCCATTGAATACAATATTATTTCCTGGTATGCCATTAGAACTTCATATTTTCGAAAAGCGGTATACGAATATGATGAAGCAAGTTCTCTCCAGTGAACCTGTTTTTGGCGTGGTTTTAATACGCAGAGGCGTTGAATCTCTGGGACCTCTGGCAGAACCTTATATGATAGGCACACTTGCACGCATCATTGAGGTCGAACAATTAGATGGCGGCAAGATGAACATTACAATTGTTGGAGAGAATCGATTCCGGATTGATGAAATATTCAAAGATGAGCCTTTTCTTTCCGGAAAAGTTACTG
This sequence comes from uncultured Anaerolineaceae bacterium, assembly GCA_964586385.1. Lineage (GTDB taxonomy): Bacteria > Chloroflexota > Anaerolineae > Anaerolineales > Anaerolineaceae > UBA6170. The sequence continues at coordinate 33,469 of CAZPIM010000016.1, read as the reverse complement.
AATTTCCGCTGGAATATAAACGTCCCCTGGATGTATTAAGGCGGATTCGTCCATTAAGGAATCATGTTCACTATTATTTACAAACAGTTGATAAATTGAATGAAGATCCACTGGATTTAAACTTAATTGAAATGCCGGAAGATCCCATTTCGTTCTTATACCTGGCAGCTTCGTTATTGCAGATCCCTTCACATGAAAAATTCCCAATTCTTTCTTCACCGACTGCACTGGAAATGTGCATGGCTGTAGAAAGGTTATACCGGCGGGAAAATGCGGTTATGCGCAGTTTGATACAGACAAGTGATGAAGAAGCCCGAAATATCGCCTTATTAAATTAAGAATTTTATTCTTCATTTGTGCTTAATTCGTCATCCGTATCCACATCATCTACATCTTCAAATCCTGGGCTATACCAGATATCATCCGTTTGATGCCCTATTCGGTTCTGATCTTCCGGGGTAAGCGGATCATCCATTCGCACCTGTAAAATAATCCCTGCGGTACGAATTCCATTCGGAGTCATCACACGTCTTACTTTATAGCGCAGAAAATACTTTCGGATAATTTCATTACTGAGAAGACTTTTTACTGTACGGAGAGAGACGTCCGCTTTTTTTGCAATAATCGACATATTTGTTTCGACAATATTTCGCTTCTCTCCCGTTCCGACATTCCAGTAACAAAGACGCCTGGCAGCCAACACCACAAAAACACCTGAATGTTTAATAATGGGTGTCCATTCATCCATCAGGTAATTTGTCACCAAAATTCCCCTTTCGGGTTGAATAATGCTGGCTTTTTCGCTACCGTATGCGGCTTCCAACAACATTTTCCGTTTGGCACTGGGGGAAGCGTCACGGATAGGTCTGGTAAATTCCTGATCAATTGTCCGCGTAGATTTCGGGCGTTCCGTTGCTACACGCAATTTGCTTTTAGAGAGCGGATCGATTTCAAGGTTTACAGGTTGTTCAGATTCCTGGTCATAAAAACCATTCGCGACCACAATCTCTAAATTGACATCCTTTTTATACAAACCTTTGAGCATGGTACAGATGGTACTTTTTAGTCGGGAATCCACCCAATCCCTGCCGTAAGCATTGGAAGCTCCCAAGCGAAAAACGGGTTGTTGACTATTTTCATATCCCAGAGGAATCAATGACTTGACCCATGTCTCGAAATCAGCTTTTAACATTTCGACCTTTAGCTGACCAAGAATCATTTGCCACGCTTGAATAAAATCCGGGGTTTCAACAAACGTACCCATTACTTTACCTGATGATTTTCCTTCCCTGGTTTTTGCGCCAAACTCGTACTTTTTTTTCCTTGTAAATTTCGGATAGTCAATTATTTCTTCCGATATATATGTTAGTTATTGGTAGAAATAATATTATTCTGTACCGATAATCAGTGCCACCAGCTCGTCAAGGTTGCGGGCTTTTTCGCCGGGGACTAATTGCAGCCTTGCACTGCACAGACGAGACAAAATACCGACGGTCTCACCTAACGAGACCTTCCTGTTTAACATTTTGCTAAAGCGGGCTTCCCATTTTGCTAGTTCAGCAATTTCGCCTTTTGAAAGCGTAAGTCCAACTTTATGACGGGGGACAAGCGATGATGGCCTTCCGGGAGGACGTGATTGGGGATCCGATGTAATTCTTCTGGCTTGATACAATTGAACCCAGGCATTACTGGAGACGGAATGAGAATCATGCTTCATAAGATACCACCTGTTTTACAATATCTAATGTAATGGTAGAAATTTCGGATTGGACGACCAGATCTGTCGATAAGGCACACAATCGTATAATTTCCCGTGGAACTCCCTGAGAATGTTCGTATAGCAATTCAAAAGCATCATCATCTATGAACGGTTCATTACGCCCTGCCACATTCAACCTAAATAAAACCATCTGCAGCGAACTGGATAATGTCAAAGGTGGTAAAGCCAGGCGGACAAATACGCGGGCATTGACTGCTTTGTTGGTTTCAAATAGCGTGTTCATCTCACGCTGTCCAAAAGCCAGAATTTGAACGACCTTTGAATCGTAATCAAAGTTATACATGCGGTGTAAAACTTCCAACGCTTCCGGTTCCATCATTTGTGCATCATCCAAAATGATCACCAGGTTTCTTCCGCGTGTATATTCTTCTGCCATTAAGCGTTCCAATGTATCCATCTGCCGTTGAAAACTTCGTTGGGCAGGCAAGCCAAAAGCAGTTGAAATTTGACGGGCAGCATCCATAGCAGATTTGAAGGATGCTGTGTGAATATAGCTTATAATGACTGTATTCTCAGCTGCATATAAGTCGTAAATACGTCGTGCCAAAGAACTTTTACCCATGCCCATATCGCCGGAAAATAATGCCAGCCCTCTGCGTCGTGAAACCACTCCTTGCGCCTGACGATAAACGGCCAGATGCTCTGGTCCGAGATATAAATATCTGGGATCGGCAGAAAGTTTGAAAGGATCTTCCTTGAGTCCTAATCTTTCTAATCGTGCTACTCGCCACTCTTCATCGTTCAACGAATTGAACATCATGTCTTCCTCCAAGCTGATATGTGCATATTATTGCATTAACTTTCTGAAATTGCAATATAATTATCGTAATTAAGGTTAACTTCAAGGTATTTAGGCTAATTAGTTGAAATCTACTTAAATATATGCTAATATGAGAAAAAATCAAGGGTTTTAAGCTAATTAATTGATTAAAGAATAAAAATAAATTAATTCTCGCGGAGTCGGTCTTAAAAGAGGGAAAATGGCAGTAACCATCACCATTGCAAACGAAAAAGGAGGGGTTGGCAAGACAACTACTTCTGTAAATTTGGCAGCGGGTCTTGCATTGAAAATTGCCGCAAAAGAAGGTCCTGATGGACGGGTTCTGCTGGTGGATATGGATCCCCAAGGTCATGCCTTACTTTCCGCCGCATACGGGCTACACGATGCACCTCCAACCCAATCACTATCAGCCTTATTAACCGAATCCCCACCCCCATCTATCCAAAGATTGATACGCACGGCGGATCACCACAAGAACTTATTCGTCATCCCGTCCAACCGTAACGCGATGGTTGAGGCAGCCCGGATATTGCCAACCTTGATGGCAAATGAGACACGCTTGGCAAATGTCTTACGTTCCGTTCAAAACCAATTTGCTTTTATTATTATTGACACCCCGCCCAACACCGGAGATTTGCTGGTCAATTCACTGGTTGCAGCGGACGAAATTATCATTCCGGTTGAGCCCAGTTACCTGGGCGTGACAGGTTTGCGGGAATTACAAAACTCCATTGAGCAAGTCCGCATTCATTTCAAACCCGAATTAAATATTCTCGGATATTTACCTACTTTAATAGAAGAACAACGCAGCGAAGTCCGAGAAATTTTAGAACAGCTGGAAGTTCGATATCCGCACCAAATTTTAAGTCCGATCCACAAAGCATCTGATCTAGCATACGCTCATTCCAGTCATATGGATGTCTTTACTTATAAACCCCCAAGACAACGCCTACCGGGTCAGTTATCCTCCAGTTCACGTGCAACACAGGAATATGCTGCCCTGGTGGAAATGGTTATTACGCGTACAAATTCACACGAATAATTAAATAAGCATTCAAAATGAGGGAATATGCCACCTACGAAAAAGAAAAGATTTAATGCCTTTGATGATTTTCCTGCCACGGAAGCAAATAAAGCGCCTTTACAATCAATTCAAACCATCCATGAAAACCCGGCTACACCTGTCATTGAACGAATTGAGCGATTATCGCCAAGCGAAATGATGCCGGATCGTTTTCAACCACGCCGCTTATTGCCAGTTCATATTCGCAATGCGTTTTATAAACGGGAAATCAATTGTTATCAGGCTGCATCTGAGTGGTTGAAGATGTCGATACAAGACTCAGGCATGAAAGCGGAAGTGGACCGCTTACTCAATCTCGGCAATTCTTTTGATGAACACGGCCAAATTAAACCGATCACAGGTGCATGGGTAAATGATGAGTCTGGAAATTTCTTTTTTCAGATAGAAACCGGTGAAAGAAGATTTTGGGCGGCTTGCCTGCAATACGTAGCTCATCACAGCACCCAGGAACCCTCCTTGCGTGTTGAAGTTGTTGAAAAACCGACACGTCAACGCCAGGTGCTGGAAAACCGGCATGCCGAATCCCCCTCCGCTGTAGAACAGGCCTGTGAAGTTGCCGCTTTAATATTGGCAGAACAGAACATACTACCAGGAAATCATATCGTTGATGATTATGAATACTTTCGCATCGCTCGTGATCAGCGAATGCCAGCGGGATTATGGGACAAAATTATCCCGATTATGCAATTAACCCGTCCGCGTATGGTGCAATTACTCAATATCCTGCAACTTCCCAGTCACCTACTTGAATTAGCCGATCGTTTCCGCCTTCCCGAAAGAGTCTTGCGTGAAATTCTCAGTCATCCCGCAAATGAATGGGAAGGATTGATTCGTCAAAGCATTCAAAATAGTCTCACTTCTGATGATATTGCCGAGCAAATTCTTGAAAAAGAACAAAATAGTGCGCAAAATGATCGGAAATCACCTAAAACACCCACTGCTCCCGAAAAAATTGCATTACGTAGTATGCGTAAATTCACCAGGGTCTTTCGACGGATTAACCATCTGGAGCAATCCGAAATTCTTGATCATCTGGCAGATGAGTTGTATGTGAATAAACAAGCAAAAGACACACTCGAAATTCTGGATGAATTATCATCTTTATTAAGGGCACGTTTATCAAGGCACTAAAAAGTGTAACCGTGGTTACACTTTTTAGTGATTAAATAGAAAATTTTTTTTCAAACCAACTTAACCTGTTGCAATCTCCCTTTATAAAGAATATCCCCAATTAATATCCTTTTTTTATCAATAAACAATCCAGAATCCGGATTGTTTATTTCTTTCGTAAATAATATCCCACACCCAGCGACCACGTCAGATCGAAAAACCGAGCAAGTGTCCTTCATGTTTATCAATCGTTCTCATCAATTCACCTTTATAGAATAGGAAATTCTATTCATCAAAATCTAATCATTTTTCGGTGAGTAATAACTTGTGTTTTTGGCAAATTCAGAGGGAATAATGACAAACGCCTAGAAACCCTAATGAAGAGATTTATGGGCTCTATCCTTCGTTTTTTTCGGTCTAGAGTATACCCTGTTATTTATCCAGCGTATCCCCTTAGGGTCGCCTCTTGATTTATCATCCTGTTTATATTATAATGATTAGGGTCGCCCCTTATACGTGGTTATCATAATTTTTTCGCAATGAAACGAGGAGTGTTTCAATATCATGGTCGTGATTTCAATTGCAAATCAAAAAGGTGGGGTTGGTAAAACCACAACCGCCGTTTCACTTGCCAGTGGTTTTTCACGGAAGGGAAAAAGAACACTTCTTATAGATCTTGACCCGCAGGGACATGTCGCTGTGAGTTTTGGCTTAGAAAAAACGAATGCTTTATATCGTTGGGCAGTATTAAAGGAGCCACTCAAAAAAGTAATCATTCCGGTAAGGGAAAATCTGGACCTAATTTGCAGTGATTCTCAAACTGAGCTTGTCAAGCGTCATATTACTTTAATGGATTATCGCGAATCTTATCTGGGTGAATTGATTAAAACACTGCGCTATGACTATGTTTTCCTGGATCTTGCCCCTTCTTTTGACGTGTTACATATCAATGGGTTAGTCGCCAGTGACTGGGTTATCATTCCAACGCGTATGGATACGCTTGCCCTGGACGGAGTCAAAGAAGTTTTGCTAAAAATGAACGAAATACAACATAATGGCCATACTTTTTTGGGATACCGAATTTTACCCACCTTTTTCGAACGAACTACCAATGAAACGATGACTCAATTTCAAACATTGATTCATAACTTTGGCGAGAATTTACTTCCACCCATTCCACAGGACACTCAGGTTCGGGTGGCTTCGGCATTCGGAAAAACAATCTGGGAATATTGTCCCAATCGAGCTGCCGTGAAAGGCTATCGTGACGGGAAAACGAAAAAAGGTGGTTATGAACAAGTCGTTGACAGGTTATGGGAGGTAATGAATGGCTGAAAAAGAATTACAGAGACAGGTATTATTAGACCCCGCTGTTATGGAAATCATGTCTGCCATGCAGGAAAAGCAGGCAGAATCCCACTTACCGCGACGGTTACGTGAGAAAAAAGCGAAGGAACGAGCCAAAATGCGCGCGCGACGTGAGCAACGTGTGACATACGATATACCACCCACGTTAAAACAAGCAATTTTTAATCTGGCTGAGTTGATGAGTTTGCCAGCCAGTCAATTGGCTACTATTGCTCTGGTTCGTTTCATCAATGATTATCAAAATGAAAAAATCGATCTTTCAAAGTACAAAAAACCATCCAGAAGTCCGCGATATGATTGGAAACTTGTTTTTCCAGTTGAATGGTTTGATCCTGCGAAATTGGAAAGTCAAAAAAAAGTGTAACCGTGGTTACACTTTTTTGTTTTTATTAAAGTCAATGAGTAATTTTCCGTTCAAATTGCTTTTTTGTTAATTATTTCTTGTAAATACCCATCACTGATGCTCTTCCAGAACTTTGAGAATTTCAGAACTAATTTGGTCACGTACAATCCGAAAGGCTTCCAGTATTTCCTGGCTTGTTCCTGAAATTTTAGCCGGGTCAGAAAATCCTACATGAATTCGTTTTCCTGATCCTAGCCAGACAGGGCAATTTTCATCTGCGTCATCACAAACAGTTATCACCAGGTCAAATTGTTGATGTCTGAATAGTTCAACTGATTTTGAGTGACCTTGATGTTCAATGTTGATTTCCTTTAATACTTCCAGAGTCATGGGATGAATATATCCTGATGGGTGCGTACCCGCACTGAAAGCAAGCCACTTTCCAGCCATTGTTTTATTTACAATCGCTTCAGCTAATTGCGAACGGCAGGAGTTCCCGGTACATAAAAATAACACTGTTTTCATAATATATTATTTCGATATCTGATTATCTCATATCTTAGTTTTATTGTTATTCCACACATCAACACATTATCAGAATGACTGGCTAAAAACAAGCGAATATGCATAGAAAACAAATTTTTTAAATAGGTTTTCTAATCACAATAGGGGAGGTAATCGGTTCTTAAAACCGATTTTCCATATATTATATTTAAAAATGATTACTTGTTGCTGCTATGCATGTGATGAATCAAAAATCCAAATCGAACCTGAAACAAGAAATTGGCGATACTAAGTTTTTCCTTAATGGAGGAAGGAATTTAAGAATCATCTGATCCCAATCACGGTGGCACATCTTACTTTGGCAATCATCAATAAACCAGCCTTATTTGATTAACTCTTTTCTCAATAGAAACGTTTATTCTTGTAAATTAGTTGATATGATGAATAACTTAAATCCAGGAATACAAGGATAAGACAATTGAACTAAAATTATTTGTAGTATCGGCAAATCATTGTTTCGGTTTTTAGGATGTGTGTAAAATTCAATTACAAACAGGATTAATGGAGATCCAAAAATTATGAATAGAAAACTCTTCTGCTTTTTGATGAAAGAATCCATTAAGTCTTTAAAAAGTAATTAATTAAGTAATTAATTTAACACGTGCAAATTCTGCACGTATTTGGAATGCAAAAAATGCACTCATTAGAAGTGCAAGTTTTACACGCAGGCGCCAGAAGGTAATTCTTGCACGCTGGCCAGAAGGCAATTCTTTCATTCTGGCCTTGATGTAAAAAATGCATCCTGGCCTGGATGTAAGATTTGCATGCAGGAAAGATAGATTTATCAACACATTAAAATACTGCGCATAGATTAATATTCCGAATTTAGCCAGCCAGAGAGAGAACTCAATTATTTTTGTTTGGTCGTCAAAAATACAGGATGGGTTCTTGAATTTATAAATTATTCTTGTTAGAATGAAAGGGGAGTGGGAAATTATTTTAATTTCTAAACGATTATTGTTATTGGTTCATTCGTAAACGCATTGAATTCAAATGATGTTTCAGTAGGTTTCGATTTTTAATGATGCTGAAATCCGCATTTTTCATCGGGGTGAATTTGCTTTCCCTGGCAATTTCACCCCATTTTTGATCTATTATTGGCAATTGTCATTTCGCATTAGAGAGTTATCGCATAAAGTGAATACCATACATACAACATCTATTTATGATGATGGAAAATGAAAAAATTATATATTAAGCCTCAAAATCGTTGTATTTTGAGCGCTTCTTTATGTTGGTAAAGACGGTCATCGGCTAATTTGATCAAAGTCTTCAGGTCATCGCCGTCAACCGGGAAATTTGCCAGACCAAACGAGACCGATAGCGATTCATATTGCTCCGGCCGAACAGGAATACGACACATGACAACCCGCTTAAGTAAATTATCAATCACCTGGCTGGCGAGTTCGAGGGTTGTTTCCGGAAATAAAATCACAAATTCATCGCCCCCAAATCTTGCCAGAAAATCTGTTTTTCGTAACTCATTTTTCATACAATGTGCTATGATGCGCAGGGAATCATCCCCAATCGCGTGTCCGTAAGTATCATTTATTCTTTTAAACTCATCCAGATCCAACATGGCAACCGTAAAAACCCGTTGGTATCGTTGTGCCTGATCAAGAATTTTTTGCGCTTCCCATTCAAAAGAGCGCCTGTTCGGAAGGGCAGTCAGAGAATCGGTAAATGCTTGGAGCGAAATCACATTATGTGTCCTGACATTGTGGATAACATTTGCTGCCTGGTTTCCTAATCGATTAAGAATTTCTGTTTCATGATTCGAAAAACCCACCGGTTCCAATTTAGCAAGTGTCATTACGCCCAGGACATCTTCATTATTAATTAATGGGATTCCGATAATGCTTCCATGCCAATTGGGCATATTCAGAAATAGGGGATCCTCGCTCATATTATCAACTCGGATTGTTTTTCCGGTGCGTGCTACACGGTAGGTAAGTCCATCATCGCGGGGTTCAGCCCAAACATTGCCAGTGGTACCGTTGCAAAACTTGGCTGCCCCAAAATGCAATACGTTATTTTCGTACAAGAAGATATGTGCATCATTCACATCAGGGATTAATTCGAGGGCATTATCTAAAATTGCATTTAATACATCATTCAGGTTCAGGCTTTCGGTCATGCTCAAACTGGCTCGTAACATCTGATCCAATTCCCTGGCGTACTGTTCCGTCCTTTCGGTATTTATTTGCCACTTGAGTACGTTGGCTACCATTCGGGTCACAAATGCAGCTTCCTCCAATTCCTGTTGACTGAATTGTGGTTGTTCATCCCCACGATATAACAGAAGCAAGGATTCGATATCCATTGTGTACTGGATAGGAATTAATAAGGCGGAATGAATATTGTGACGAATAGCCCAATCATGCGTCACTTCATTAATAGATAATAATCCGCTGCGTTCGATGATAAATGGCTTGGATTGCCTTTGATAGATCAATGCCTGATCATTAAAATCTATCTCATACAATTTTGAGCTAAAGAGATTGTTTGGATAAAACGAAAGCCATTCTGCGCCTAATCCCTTGCCACTTTGGATTTGGACAAATGCACTGCCATATAGATGATAGGAGTCCACCATCCAGTGAATCAGAAAGTCAATCGTTTGCTGACTGGAGGTACATTTATGAACCTGTTCCATCAGACTGTCTATTTGATTGATGAATCCTGCCTCGAGGTTTATTTCCATTTTACCTTTTCCATTGTTTCGGCTTGGAAGGAAAAATATCCATAATGAGCTAAAATAATTTATATTCTATTGTTAAGAATATACCATCCTAAAATACGAATCACAAATTTCTATTTTATAAATTTCAATATTGTAAGTTTCTTTGAGGACTGTATTTTGATCATAACAATATTTTTATGGCTTATTTACTTTTTCATTTTTTATTCCTTCGGTCTGGGGGTGAAGTGGCTTTTATTCAGAAAAGAAAAGCAAGCATCATTTGCTGGCGGGTTAACACAAACGGTTCTTATGGGTTTGGTGATCGTTACCGCAATAACTTTAATCCTCAGCTTGTTCCTACCGATGAAAATTCCTGCATTTGCACTATTGTTTACCGGCGCATTGGTCATTTTATTAATCCTGATTCTCAAGGGAGAGATTAAAAATGCAATCAAAAAATCATTTTGTATTGAAAAAGACTGGTTAAAAATCGCTTTTTACATTCTGATTTTCTTATTCATTCTTTTTAATTCAACACAAATTTCTAAAAATCCTGATTCTGGACAGTATCACGTGCAAGCTATCCATTGGAGCGAAACCTATCCGGTAGTTCCTGGCCTCGGCAATCTACACGATCGCCTTGCTTATAACTCCAGTTGGTTGGTATTAATCGCCATGTTTAGTTTTTCTTTCATCCCGAATACGTCATTTCATGTTTTACCAGGTTTTCTGTGTTTGATTATTGCATGGGGAATGCTTGAAAAAGTTCATTTTAAACATTTTCATGTTTCCACACTTTATCCATTGCTTTTCCTGCCACTATTTTTTTTCACGAATGTCTCTGAGCTTTCCTCCCCGGGTACGGATCTTCCTGTGATTTTGGTGATTGCTGGAATAGTAGGCATGTATTTAAACTGGATTAAAGATCCGCAATCTGAACCGCATACACCGGTATTGCTGTTTGGTTTAATTTTCTGGTCTTTGACTGTAAAACTCTCTGCAATTCCAATTGTGATTTTCATTTTTCTACTTGTTCTCCCATCAAAAAAGCGCGTTGGATTAATCAAAAATGGGGCAGTATTTGGGTTTCTTCTCATTTTGCCATGGATGATTCGAAATTTAATCCTGAGTGGGTATCCTCTCTTTCCATCAACAGCCTTCGGATGGTTCAATTTCGATTGGAAGATGCCAATCGACCAGGTACATGATGAGCAGATAGCAATCCGGGGTTGGTCACGATTTCCCCGCATTGATCCGAATGAAATATTAGCCATGCCATTAAAATCCTGGGTGAAAATTTGGTTCTTATACCAAACCATCAACCGCAGAATATTGATTCTTGCTGCATTATTCCTACCTGTTTTGCATTTTTCTTTTTCAGGATTGTCTTTTGGATTTCGGAAATTATCAAAACGAAGCGGAAGTCTGTTTACAATTTCAACACTATTTGCTGGTGTATTATTTTGGTTTTTTTCTGCACCAAATATTCGATTTGGGTTTGCTTTTCTTTTGCCGATTATTGCTGTCTGCATTTCGATATTTGTTATTTGGCTGGGTAGTTTTTTTCAAGTTCATTTGCAACAGAAAACTCTTGTCTTAAGTGGGTTAGTCACCCTTATTTTTATTGGGGTACTATTTTTTCAATCGGTTGAATTCCAAAAATTCAGTGATCATTTTTTCCAGCCGGCACCTTATCCAGAGCTTCCCAGTGAACCGTGTTCATTAGGAAATCAAACCATTTCCTGTGCGAGCTTGTATAATGAATGCTGGTATTCACCTTTTCCTTGTATACCGCAATCAGTTGAAAATGTTTACATGCGGGGTGATAATTATGGACATGGTTTTTACTACCAAAAAGATTAATTACGGAGTTATTGTATGAACAAATTGAGTATTGTTATTCCTGTTTATAATGAAGAAAAATATATATCCACCACAATTGAGCGTGTTCTTGCTTCTGATTCGCTTGGATTGGATAAAGAAGTAGTGGTCGTGGATGATGGATCGACCGATAAAACAGCAACAATACTTCAAGCACTTTCAAAACAGACTCCGCAAGTTCACGTTTACCTGCAACCAAAAAATATGGGCAAAGGTGCTGCGTTACGGCGCGGTTTCGCTGAAGCTGAGGGTGATATCATCTTGATTCAGGATGCAGATCTTGAATATGATCCGGAAGACTATCCAAATTTATTGCGGCCTATCATTCAGAACAAAGCGGATGTAGTATATGGTTCCCGTTTCATGGGTGGACCGCACCGTGTATTGTATTACTGGCATTTTCTAGGCAACCAGTTGTTAACACTGCTTTCCAATATGATGACCAATTTAAATCTTTCGGATATGGAAACAGGTTACAAAGTCTTTCGCAAAGAAGTGATTAAACCAATTCCATTGCGATCCAATCGTTTTGGATTTGAACCGGAGATTACAGCTAAAATTGCCCGTCGAAACTGGCGGATTTTTGAGACTCATATTTCTTATTATGGAAGATCCTACGCGGAAGGTAAAAAGATCGGTTGGAAAGATGGTTTCCAGGCGATCTACTGCATCATTCGCTATGCAATCGCGGATTAGAAGTCTTCGCAATCAAATTTTATAATTGGATCTATTTGCAGTCGAGATTATTATTTTCGATTAAAATAAATCGATTCTCATAAAAAAGAGGGAAAACAATGAAAAATTTCTCATATCATAATCCGACCAAAATTTTCTTTGGGGAAGGGACAATTGCGAAATTAGGCAAATTGATACCTCAAGATGCGAAGGTACTCTTGACTTATGGCGGCGGTTCGATATTCAAGAACGGTGTGTATGAACAGGTAAAAAGTGCTTTAGCCGATATAAACCTGATTGAATTCGGGGGGATAGAGGCGAATCCAACCTATGAGACCTTAATGAAAGCTATAGAAATGGTAAAAAGGGAAGAAATTACTTTTCTACTGGCTGTGGGTGGTGGATCGGTAGTGGATGGCACAAAATTTATTGCAGCCGGATCCTGTTTTCAAGGTGAAGATGCATGGGATATTCTCTCAAAAGGAGCGACAGTCAAATCCGCTGTACCATTTGGGTGTGTATTAACACTTCCGGCAACCGGTTCTGAAATGAATTCAGGTGCTGTGATCTCCCGAAAATCCACACAGGAGAAATTAAGTTTTGGATCCCAACATACTTTTCCGCAATTTTCCATTCTCGATCCAAAAACAACTTTTTCGTTGCCTAAGAAACAGATTCGGAATGGTATCGTGGATACTTTCGTGCATACGGTGGAACAATATCTGACTTACCCGGTGGCAACACCTTTACAGGACCGCCAGGCGGAAGCAATTTTAAAGACGCTAGTTGAGGAGAGCGATGCCATTTTAGCTGAGCCGAAAAACTATGATTCCATGGCGACATTCATGTGGTCAGCCACCCAGGCTTTGAATGGTGTGTTGGGCTGCGGCGTTGTAGAGGACTGGGCTACCCATATGATTGGACATGAAATTACCGCTTTTTACGGGCTTGACCATGCCGAAACGTTGGCGATTGTGTATCCATCTTTATTACGTTATAAAAAAGAAGCCAAAGCTGAGAAACTCTTACAATATGGTGAACGAATTTTTGGGATCACAGGGAA
>CAZPIM010000016.1:2435-20037 GCA_964586385.1 uncultured Anaerolineaceae bacterium | reverse complement strand
CCAAAGCTGAGAAACTCTTACAATATGGTGAACGAATTTTTGGGATCACAGGGAATAAGGAATTTGATCGCATTGAAGCTGCCATTGTTGCCACTGAAGACTTTTTCCACCATATTGGCATGCCGACCCGATTACAGGATTATCAGATCGATGCACAGGAAGCAGCTCAAAAAATTAGTGATCGATTGACTGTGAGAAAAACAGTGATTGGCGAGCATGAAGATATTTTCCCGGAAGATGTGGAAAAAATCTTATTGACTACCTGAGTTTTTACGAAAATCAGGTTGGGACGAAAACGGACATCTTGAATCCTGATGAAGGAAGATTATTATTTTTCTCGCCTGACTAAAAACTGTTCACCAGGTAATTGATGGATTGACCTATTTCTCATCCGGATAAAAGAATATCATGCCATCGAAGGATGCATCATAGACTTCCAGCCTCGAGGTTAGTTTTCCTATCTGCAATGCAGCCTGGTCACCGATCAGCTTTCGTAAATCATTTTCCAACTGTGGCTGCAGAATAATGAGGGCAGCCTCTTCCTGGCTAAAAATACGATCCAGTTCGGTCTCACCTTCCCCCAGGGCTGTTGCATCCGGTTTTGTGATGGCTGGATAAAGGGTGTTCAAATCATAAGGGAATTTATCCAGATACAATAACAGAAAAGCAGGCTCATTTGAAATCCAGGGGATATCTCTTGGTAAAGTTCGCGCTGCTTTCAGAATAGTTGATTCCTGATAATACTTTGAGGTGTAACCGTGCCCGTTGTGATGTCGGTCATACAGTAATTCCCTGGATACAGGATACCAGACCCAAAAAGAAACCAAAAATATGCCCAGTATGGATAAACCAGAAATGGTTTTTTCAAGGTGCGTACGCGGAAAAAGAAAGAAAATGCCGTAGAATACCATCAGGAAAAACGGGAAAAGGGGAATCAAAGTGCGATTATTGATATCCGGAGGTAAGCTGGAAAAAGCGAATGTTGCAAAGAATATCAACATATACGTCAGACTAAGAATAACGGATCCATATAGCAACCGCTCAAAACCACCCAAGGGTGTCTGTTTTTTTCGACTTTTTAGCCAAAACCCGATAGCGAGACTTATGAAACAAAAACCACCTAAAAACCCTACCAATAGAAATCGGATCTCATCCGTTATTAGCCAGTCCTTGTGCAAGGGTAACCAATCGACGAAAGGAATGATGATGGCCTGGCAAAAATTACCTAGAACGGTTAATAGGTTTTGCGGAAAAATGAGCTGGCGGTTGCCAATCCCGGAGAACGTTCCCGAAATGAGAAGCCAAATGATGGGCAAAACCAAGGACAAAAACGAATAAAATAGTGCAGTGATTACACGATTTTTCGTTTTCTCGTTTAGAAACACAAACACCATCAACGCACCACCAACCACATTGACAATACCAATATAACGGGTAAGGATCGATAGACCTGCAGCCAGGGCGGCGAGAAGCAGCATCCAATTCTTTCGTTTTTCCAGAAAGAGCAAAACCGCCATAAAATTAAACAAAGTTAAAAACATATAAAGAGGTTCGCTCATTGCGCCATCAAAATTTTCTATTACAAATGGGCACCAGGTCATCAGGAAAACGATGATGAGTGAAAAGATTTTTGATTTTGAAAAATAATAACTACCGCACCCTAAAAACAGGATGCAAAGGCAAAAACTGGCTACATTTATAACTGTCGTAGTGGTGAATGGGTGAATATCAAATAAAAGGAAGAAGCTCATTACTAACGGGTAAAGAGGTTGATGTAATAGCAGAGGGGAGAGACCTCCATCTGGGGTCGGGATGGATAAACCGTTTCCAGCGACCAGATTACGCGCTGCAACAATATATGCAGCGGAATCGCTGAATGCCCAGGGACCCCATTCCATATCGTAAACCATGATGAATCCTGCTAAAGAAGCAAAACCTGCCAGGACTCCATAGAACCAAATGTTGGAAAAATGAATTTTCCGCATATTTTGAACAAAGCTTTTCAATACGGGTTTATGGCTCATCGGCAAATCCATAAACCAGAATTCCAGACTGTTGAGACAGTTTTACCAGTTCCAACTCAAACATTTTCTTTTCAACAGTGTCAAAATCCGCATAATCCAGCGGGTCAATCAGGATATATTCCACCCGGTATTCCTTTAATGTGTCAATGGATTTTTGATCCGGGAAGTTTTCCATAATTGGTGCCAGGTATTGGAATTGCGGCGGTTGATTTGCATTAAAGAAACCGGCAGTGATTGGTTTTTGGTGGGTAAGTGTGTAATAAATCTGGTCCTGATCGGTTGATTTCAGAAACGGCATCTGAACCACGGCACCACCGCCGGGTTGCGTCGCAAGCCAGTGATCGACCGGACGCGCTTCAATTTTTTGAAGGCTCTCTCCAAACGATCCAGGGTAAAAGTCGAACAGGACCAGGAAAAGCATGAGGGGAAAGATCCATTTTACTTGTCTGGTTTTCAAACGTTTCAGTAAAAGATCCGTACCCAGACCGGCGATAAAGGCAGCAAAAAGCAATGCGAAAAACCCGATTCGCATAATTGCCCGCATTTTTGAGAAGAAAGGCAGATATTTAAAAAGGATCAAAGTCGGTAAAGGAATGGTCGCGTTTTCGATACCCAGCCAGGAAATGTTGATAATCACCTGCTGATTATTCCAGTGGAAACTAGGACCTAAAGCCAGAATAAATGCACCAGCCATGATGAGAAGCCCAATCGAAATCAGATTTTTATATTCGGACTTTTTCCGCCAGATTACCGCGCAAATGACCAAAAAAATCGTGATGATTCCGAAATACAAAGAACTTTCAATCCATAAAGAGCGATCAAAAACCGAGCTGATCCATTTTCCAACAAGAAAATGACTGGATGCAGGAGTGAAAAAATCGGTTGGACTGGCCGAATACTGATTTGCATAATCCAGACTGCGATCTGCCAAACCTCCCTGACCGGAAAGGGATAAAAACGGTTTGAGCGCTACATAAAGGAAAGGTACGCTGAGTAGAGCAGTGATGAATGTGCGCAACCAAAATCGTTTATCCAAAAAAATGCGTTTGTTTTGGAAAAGAATAAAACCCAAAACAAAAAGAATTGTTATCAGAACCGTGAAATACAAATAATACATGGAAGACAAGCCAATTAACCCCAAGGTCAGTGCACATACCAACCCATAACCCCATTTGAATTTTTTGCCTGCCCGAAGAATTTCGTATAAACCCAAAAAATAGAAAGGAAACCAGGCTGTAGCGGAAAGATTGAGATGACCTGCAGCAAAATGTGCAATCCGATAAGGCAGAAAGGCGTAAATTGTGCCTGAAAGCAACGCAGACCGCCATGATTTCGTGTAGTGATACACCCAGAAATACATAGCCAATCCGGAAAGCACAAATGTGATCCACATAGCAATATTAAAACCGGCAACCGGTCCAAACAGCGCACTGAAAGGTACCCCAGGAAGCGCAGCAGCCAGGGCAGTATCCGTGGTCGATAGATTCCAACCCTCGGGGAAATTCATCAACGGATTAAAAAAAGGAGCACCTTGACCTTCTAAAAATACCTGCTGATACCAGCGGATTAGCCAGGCGAAATAAACACCATCACCATACCCTCCGATGATCGAATCCTTGAAATGTAATATCAACGGAAAAGATATCCCCAAGGTGAGGATAAAAAAGTAAACAATCGCCATCAAATAGTGCAGGTATTTTTTGACCATGAGAAAAACTTCTTTTTAAATGATTTCGTATTGATTATAACGTCTGGGTAGAATCTATAATAATGTTTTATGACAAATGAAATCCACAGATTTTATTTGTGTGGTCTGAACCTTGCAATCAATATAGGTTGGAACATCAATTTTTATGACTAAATAACCATTTTTTGAATGAAAAAATCACCCAAAAACCGTTCCTGACAATTTTGTTAAGCATTCCTGGATTTGATGTATAAAAATTATATGGAAAAAAGATTTCGTTTGCATATAATAGAAATGGTAATCATTGCGCTTGTTACCCAATTGGGATATCAAAATATAAAGGAATACATCAGTTGACCGTTCAGCCATTTATCAGTACCGCATTCTCGGGAAAGGCTTTTTTGTCTTACCTTAATGAATTGCGTGCTTTAGTGGGAGAAAAAAGTGTTCTGATGGTCATGCGTAAGGCTGGTTGCCTGAACAATATTCGCAGTTTGGTATCTACAAAGCATGAAAAAATTACTCCGTGTGAAGTACTGGTTTCCGTTAATCAACATATAGAAGATATCTTTGGAGAGACAGCATTGCGAACGGTTGTTTACAATGCTGCCAAAATGAGTTTTCGCTCCGGTTTTGGCGATGCCCCGGTGGTGCGCGAGGCAAGACAGTGGATCCAATCCCATCCGGAAAGTCCGATGCGATTGAGAGCCAGCATCGAAACAATTGCCTACATGATGGAAGCGACCAGTGATCAGAAAATCCGGCTGGATGAAAGCTCTAGCCATTACCATGTTATTGTGGAAGATTGTATTGCTTGTTGGGGGCTAGAAGATAATCATGCCCGTTATTGCTATTACAATGTTGGCATGATCCGCGGCGGATTACATTATTTAATCGGGAAAGATGATTACCCGGTTCAGGAATTGGCTTGTATCACCAACGGCGATCATAATTGTGAATTCATTGTGCGTAAGTTCCCATTTTCTGATAATGAACGGGGGAGTGGCAAGACGGGGTTCTTAACTTTACCGGCACATTTACGATAATATTCTCTCAACCAATACTTTTTCAGATTTCATTTATAATCATTTGTGAGAATAGTTTTCAATTAAAGACTACGGATTAATTTCCGATCCAAAAAGATTCAAGGTATCTTTAAAAAGAACTGGATTGACATGGTTGATCTTGAATTGTATAATCATTCGCTTTGTGAATAAGGATTGAATTTTCCGGAAACGATCAATCCGAATTAATGCAGGTAAAGATGAACTTAGAAGATCAAGACGGAGCGACGATACAGGTCCGTAATACAGACTACAAACCGAGGCGAGGATGGCGAACATGGCTGATTGGTAAACCATTAGCTACTGCAGATGCACCTCACCAAACAATCGGTAAGTTTATTGGACTGGCAGTTTTTTCCTCGGATGCCATGTCTTCTGTTGCTTATGGTCCACAAGAATTAATGATGATGCTGGCAGCTGCCGGTATTGCATCACTGCACCTATCACTCCCGCTTGTTTTATGTATTGTCGGGTTGCTGGCTATTCTGACAATTTCTTACGAACAAACGATTCATGCTTACCCGAACGGTGGTGGATCGTATATTGTCTCACGTGATAATCTGGGCATTTTGCCGGCTCAAATTGCCGGCGCTGCCTTGCTGACGGATTATATTTTAACAGTCGCTGTGTCCATTTCTTCCAGTGTAGCCCAAATCGCATCCGCTTTTCCGGTTTTATATCGCTGGCGCGTGGAGATAGCTGTTTTCTTTATTTTAATCATTATGGTGATAAATTTACGCGGGGTCAAAGAATCCGGAGTCACGTTTGCCATTCCAACCTACTTTTTCATCTTAATGATGTATCTAACCATCATTGTTGGTCTGGTACGTTTTTTTGCAGGTACTTTAGGTATCGTGTCCAATCCTCCGGAATTAACCATCCTGGCCGAACCGCAAGCGTTGACACTTTTCTTAATCTTAAAATCATTTGCCAGTGGAACTGCCTCTGTAACCGGTGTGGAAGCAATTTCCGATGGAATTATGGCTTTTCGACAACCACGCAGTAAAAATGCCGGTATGACATTAATCATCATGGCGATGATTTTGGGATCCATGCTTGTGGGTGTCACATTCCTGGCTGGAAAAGTTGCTGCCATCCCATCTGAACATGAAACGTTAGTTTCGCAAATTGCACGAACGGTTTTTGATGGTCGGGGAATAATGTATCTAGCAACAATAGTGGGGACTACCATCATATTAGTAATGGCAGCCAATACTGCTTTTGCAGATTTTCCCAGGTTAGGCGCGATCACCGCCAAAGATGGTTTTCTACCCCGCCAATTAACATTTCGAGGAAGCCGCCTGGTGTACTCACGCGGAATTGCCGCACTTGCTATCATCGCTTCTTTACTCATTATCCTGTTTAGAGCAAATGTTTCTCAATTGATTCCGTTATATGCCATTGGTGTTTTTATGTCATTTACACTTTCACAGGCAGGAATGGCACATCGCTGGTGGAAGAGCGGCCACCTTAAGCCGGGTGAAGTAAAAAAAGAACAGGGATCTAACGTGACTTATGATAATAAGTGGCGTTTTAAAATGATCATCAATGGATTTGGCGCAACTGTTACGTTTATTGTCAGCATCATTTTTGCAGTCACCAAATTTGCTGACGGTGCCTGGGTGGTAGTGATTTTGTTACCCGTTTTGGTGGTGATTTTTTATTCGATCCACCATCATTATCAAAACCTGGCTGCCCATTTATCGCTGGAGAAATTTGCTGGCCAATCTCATATGGGACGCCATCGGGTTATCCTGCCTTTAGCTGGTGTACATCGTGGAACTTTGGCTGCCCTCAGATATGCTGAATCACTTTCAGAAGATATAACTGCGGTACATGTTTCTATCGATGAAGAGGAAACAGCTAAATTACAGCAAAAATGGGAGACCTGGGGAAATGGTGTGCGTTTAGTAATCCTTGATTCCCCATATCGTTTAATGATTGAACCTCTGTTGGACTATATCCAGGATTTAGATCAACAACGCCAACAAAATGAAATGATTACGATTGTGGTGCCGCAATTTGTGCCACGACGTTTTTGGACAAATGCATTACATATGCGTACAGCGGATACCCTACGGAAAGTTCTCATGGGTCAAAAAGATATCGTGATTGTTGAAGTACCTTATCAGGTCGATTAGCAGGAATAGGATTTAAATAAGATGAAAGTAATTATTGTTGGTTGTGGTCGCTTAGGCTCGGAACTGGCATATTTGTTGTTCAAACATGGAAATGAAGTAGCAATTATCGACAAAGATAAGACTGCTTTTGAAATTTTGAAACCGGATTTTCGCGGGCATATCGTGGAAGGTGATGTATTAAGTCAGGATGTTTTAAAGCGGGCCGGAATCGAAACAGCAGATGCGTTCGCTGCTTCCACAAGTTCCGATTCGATCAACTTGGTGGCATGCCGTGTAGCCGGTGAGTTTTTTCATGTAAAGACGGTTGTTGCACGAAATTTTGATCCAACGTATTCTGAATTATATGAACACTTCAACCTGGAAATTGTAAGCGGTACAAGTTGGAGCGCTTCACGCCTGGAAGAGATGATCCTGAATGAACAATTCAAACTTGTTTATTCGTTTGGTAGCGGAGAAGTTGATTACTATCAGGTTATCTTGCCTGAACATTGGGTCGGGAAAAAGGTTGCAGACTTGCTACAAAAGCCTGGGGAATCTGTTTTAGCCTCCATCACACGATTAGGTAAATCCTTTATCCCCACTGACCAGGAGATTTTGCAATCCGGTGATCATTTGCATTTTAGTGCCACACATGAGGGCGTTGAAGCACTTCGACTGAAATTTGAAGTGAAAGGATAGGAGGCGTGTTATGTTTGTAATTATTGCAGGTGGTGGCCGTACCGGAGTATATTTAGCAAGAATGCTCTTGAAGCAAGATCATGAAGTCCGGGTAATCGAAGTACGCGAACATGTTTTATCCAATCTTCATCGCGAATTACCGACCGAAGTTATTATTGAAGGTAACCCGCTCGATCCCCACGTTTTAGTGCAAGCGGGTTTTGCAAGAGCGCAGGTTTTTGTTGCGGTAACAACCAATGACGAAGACAATTTGGTTTTATGTTATACAGCATCCAAAAAATATAAAATTGGCCGTACCATTGCCCGGGTAAATAACCCAAGAAATGCCTGGTTATTTAACAATAAATTTGGCGTGGATGTAACGGTAAATCAGGCAGAAATCATATCCAGCCTGATTGAAGAAGAGATGTCAATGGGTGATATGATGACCCTATTGAAACTTCGTAAAGGCAACTATGCCCTGGTGGAAGAAAAAATTCCGGCAGGTGCAGTTGCAATTGGTAAGGCTATCAAAGATGTTAATTTACCGGATCAATGTGTTCTGGCAGCGATTTTTCGTAAAGGCGAAGTGGTTGTACCGCATGGATATACCGTCTTTGAACAGGGCGATGAAGTACTTGCGATCACCGATAATGAAGGTGCAAAGGAGTTTCTAAAGCTCTTTTCCGATATCAATGGTAATAAGGATAAAAAACTCTAATCGGAACTTCTAAGCAGAAAGTTTGAAAATCAAATCCCTGATCCCTCAATTTTATTTGAGGGATTATTTTTGAGAAATACATTTTCACAAAATAATGGGATTATAATCATTGACTGAAATCGTAATGAATTAAAGTAAGAATCAGGTCCTGGCAAGAGAAAAAAATGTTACCGGCAAATGAACTTTTTCATCAAATCTTAAGCAATTTAGGAGTTGGCTCCGCCAATTCGCATTTGTTTGTGTATGCTGCTTTAATGCTGGCTGTAATGGTTGAAGGTCCGGTAGCGATTCTGGTAGGAGCAACTGCCGCATCTTCCGGTTTTCTAAACCCGGTTCCCGTATTTGTGGCTGCCAGTCTTGGAAATCTGTTCGGAGATTTAGCCTGGTATTTATTGGGTTTTTCCGGGAAGCTTGAGTGGGCACTTAAACTGCGTTTCCTGCATCTGGACTTACGGAAAATCACATTTTTAAAACAGGCAATTGCCAAAAATGCTGTTAAAATCCTGGCGATTGCGAAATTAACCAATGGGCTGATTGTACCCGCCTTGATTGCAACAGGTCTTGCGCGCGTATCTTTGCGACGTTGGTTCCCGATCATTTTTATCACCAATCTGATTACAACCGGTGTTTTTGTTGCGCTTGGTTTTTTTACTGCAGTAAATTTGCTGAAATTTGACCATTGGGTGCGCTATATCGCGCTTGGTTTTTCATTCATTCTCTTAATTTTGATAACAGTTTTTATAAGAAAATGGTTCAGTCAGTTTTATTCTGTCGAAGATTTACTGGCTGATGAAAACGGAACGGATTCGATCTGACCATGAAGATCCTAATTATTACACACACTTTTGCACCGGCGTTGAATGGACAGGCGGTTTTCTCTACTAATCTGGCGGAAGGATTAGTTGAAAACAAACATCAGGTACGTGTTTTGGTCCCGGCTGTTGACAGACCTGCTTTTGAAATCCGTAATGGTGTAGAAATTCAGGCCATATCTGCATTGGATTTGCGTTTTATTCATAAAGACTTAAGTCTTGCATTTGCATTTCATCGACAAATTGACCAATTGATTACTGATTTTCAGCCGGATTTGATTCATTTGCAGGATCCGTCACCGATCAGCCAATCCGCCATGAAAATCGCAAAAAACCGGAATATCCCCGTTTTGGCAACCCATCATCCCGGTCCGGCAATTTGGGCGCCTTATTTGCCCGGTGATAACCCGATAGTGAAAAATATTGTAGTTCCATTGGTCTGGAAAGTTTTCATGCATTACTTGAACCGTGCCGATTGGGTCAGTGCACCATCACGCGCAGCAGCAAAAATGTTGCAAACTCACGGCATCAAAAAAAACATCAGTCCGATTTCTTGTGGTGTGCGCATAGAAGAATTCACAGGCAATAATTTACCTCAAGTTGCATTAAGAAACAAATTCGGCATACCTACTGATAAGAAAGTGTTCGTTTTTATCGGACGTCTGGATGAAGAGAAAAAAGTAGATGTTTTAATCAAGGCGATGTCCTTTGTCAAAGACAAGCAGGTTATTTTGGTTTTGGCTGGAAACGGACTTAAGAATAGTAAGTATCATCAGTTAGTAACGACTTTGGGTTTAGGTGAATGTATTCAATTTTTGGGATCAGTACAGCGACAGGATATTCCGTCACTCTATGCTGCTTGCGATGTCTTTGTTATGCCGGGAGATGTGGAATCACTCAGTATTTCCACATTGGAAGCTTTAGCATGTGGAAAACCGGTTATTGCTGCCAATGCAATGGCCTTACCCGAATTGGTGCGGGACGGCCGAAACGGATACCTATTTCAACCCGGAAATCCACACGACCTTGCGTCGAAAATCGATAAAATTGCGTCGAATTCTCAAGCCTGGCCGGAAATGTCCAAGTTCAGTCAATTGAATGTACTTAGTCATCAACTTTCCAATACGATTTCAAGTTATGAAAAACTGTACCAAAAAATGATGGTAAACAAAGTCACCAGAAAACAAGCCAGGTATTTATTCCCTATTCCCGGTTGGATATCAAATTATCAGCTACTTTTTTCGATTGTAGAATGGGCAGCGCTGGTAGTTATTCTTTTAATCTCGTTGATTACCCGCAATCAACCAGTATCTGCGGCCCCTTATGAGACTGCAATCCAATTTAATCCGGAAATGATGGATGCAATCAAGCATTTCTTAAGTACGATTAAGCAACTGGATTTACCGGATCACCAGGCAAATGCATTGCAGATATTTTTTCAAAATTTGCAAGTATTATTGAACCGCCTGTAATAAACCTGGCTTAACCACCTATTTCACTCATTACACGATTAAGCGCCACTTCACCTTTGGCAAGGTCATGACCCCAGGGTTTATTCCAAACACCATCCAATATCAATGCTCGCAGATCTTCCAGGCTAGCCCCGTTTCTTAATGGTTTTAATAAATCAACTTCTTTTTCCTTCAACAGGCAAAGGCGCATTTTCCCGTCTGCGGTTAAACGGGCACGAGTACAGGATGCACAAAAAGGTAGTGTGACCGAAGAGATGAATCCCAAACTACCAATCGCACCCGGAAGGCGATAAATTCTTGCTTCTCCATCCAGGATGCCGTGGTTGAGAATTTCGGGGACATCCAGTTCTTTACTAATTCGACCCAGAATTTCCGCATCACTGACGATTTGCTGTTTTTGAAAATTGGTTTGGCCGGCAAAAGGCATCATTTCGATAAAACGTACCTGCCAGTTGTGCTCGTAGGTTAAACGCGCCATCTCGGCCACGTCCATATCATTGTAGCCACGCACGACCACTACATTAATTTTGATTGGTGTCAGTCCTGCATTTTCGGCGGCAAAAATGCCTTCCATGACCTGGTCCAGTTTTCCCCAACGTGTAAGTCGATTAAAACGTTCCGGGTCAAGTGTGTCCAGGCTGACATTTACCCGCTGTAATCCGGCCTCTTTTAATGGCAGGGCTAATTTTCCCAGCAAAACGCCATTGGTGGTCATCGAAAGCGACTTGACTCCTTCCGTAGCTGCCATCCCATGCACGAGGTTTACGATATTTGCCCGCACAGTCGGTTCTCCACCGGTCAAGCGGAATTTATCAAACCCTAATTCAGTAAAAAGTTTTACAAAAAGCAAAATCTCATCGTCTTGCATTAAGTCCGCGTTTGGTCGAAATGTCATATCTTCAGGCATGCAATAAACACAACGCAGATTGCAATGATCGGTGAGACTGATGCGCATATAATGAATGAATCGTCCAAAACTATCTTGAGCCATTGAAATCTCCATGAATACGATAAATTAGATAATAATAGTATGATAAAAATCATAAAAAAGCAATAGGTCGACTGTCGATTCGATCTTCTAAGGCAGATTTATTTATGGAAGAATGAAAGTATGCACCAATGGCGCTTACTTTGTTTTTGGAATCCAGTTTATGTATTTGGTAACCTACAAGAGCAGCGTCCTCAACCTGTTTTCATTACATCCATTTTCTTTTGCGCATCCATAAGGTCATGCTAATCGGTAACGAAATCGTGATAAATAGAACCAAATAAAATACTGGGGCACTGACCCACTCGGCTAATGGGGGATCGGGAACAAAGAAGTTCATGCCAAAAAAACCTGACAGAAAAGATAAGGGCATGAATAGTGTCGTTATGATGGTCAGCGTTTTCATGATTTCATTCATTCGGTTGTTTATTGCGGAAAGGTATGTATCCAGAACGCTTCCCATCAAATCGCGCAGGCTTTCCGTAATATCATATAAACGGACCAGATGATCATAAATATCCCGGAAAAAGACACGGTCATTCTTGTCGATGATCTGATCATCTCCGCGCGCCAATTTATTAAACACTTCACGATGCGGGGCGATCATGCGCCGTAGATGGGCAAGGGATCGCTTCATCAAAAATATCTGTTCGAGAAGTTGTCGGGAGGGTTTTTCAAAGATTCGATCCTCAATATCATCAATGATTTTATCCATTTCATCAACCAGAGGCATGTAATCCGCAACCAAATCATCCGCCAATTTATAAAATAAATGATCGGGACCCATTTGCAATGTACGTGAGTCTCTTTCTATTGTTTTCCATAGGTTATCAATGACGGTAACACGTACAGATTGATAAGTAACTAAAAAATATTTTCCCAGGAATACGTCCACTTCATTGGTGGTGAACGGTTCTTTGCTATTCGGTTTGAAGTCCGGTGCATGTAAGACCAGGTATAAATAATTACCCCAATCATCTACGCGCGGGACATGATTTTGACTCAATGCATCGGCAACAGCCAGTGGATGAAATCCGAAAATATCCTTCAGGATTACTTCACAAGCCGGGATATCTTCCTCAACCAGATCCAGCCATAATAAGCCAGACTTGCTGCGCACAATTGAACTGATTCGTTCAATGGAAAGATCATATTCAATTTTTCCTGCACTATTGGTAAACATGGATCGTATCATACAAGATTCTCCTGCATTAAAGCTACCTTAATTCTACGCAAAAAAGGTTTAAATGGATATGGGAAAAATTTGAACAAATCGTATTTTTACGCAATATTATTTTCATTAATAACGCGGCTGGTGGCTATTTCTCTGCGCTTGTAAACTTGAATTAATCCATTCACCAGGAGAGCGATGCAGATATTAATAAATACTGCCCATAGTACGACCAAAGGACCGATGCTTTCAAAAAATTGACCAACAACCCAGGGTGAAAGCATGACAGCAATACTGGAGGAAATGAAAAACAGACTGGTAATTTTGGCAGAGTAAACACCCATCCGTTCAGCCAGATTCATGGCTGTGGGAAACGAATTAGCGATAAAAAATCCGAAGAAAAATGTTCCAACCCACAATACGATTTGGGATTGATGGAAGGCGATCACGGTCAGGATACTGGCCGCACAACCAATCAGATTGATCCACATCAACTGTTTGGCTGTAATTTTTCCCGCAAGAATAATTCCCAGGAATCGGCTTAGAGTAAAGGCTCCCCAAAAAGTACTGGTCAGATAAGCAGCATTTTGTGGATCCGCTAACTTCATTCCCAGGCTGTAGGTATAAATCCAGTTGCCGAAGGTAATTTCTGCACCGGTGAACCCAAAAAACATGATTACCAGAAAAATCACCAGGGGTGTTGCGGCAATTTGAGGTCTGTCAATTATTTTTTCAGGATTGATTTGCGGTTCTTTAGGTGACGGGTATTTTAAAATCAAAAAGGCCGGCACAAGAATGACCGCAGCGATAACCCAAAGACCGATATTGATATTCCCTCGGGCACGTAAACTTTGTGCAATAATGATTGGCGCAATGAGCGTACCAACGCCGAAGAAGAAATGAAGCCCATTCATATAATTGGTTACGGCACTGCCATGCAGCCAGATCAATAATGTGTTTGCACTGACATCGACCACAGATTGTACGACGCCTAATAACAGGAAAATGGAAACCAGAACCCATAATTGTTGAATCAATGGTAAAAGAGCGGCAAGAATAGCAATTCCAAATAATGCAAAGGCTAATAATCGATGCCCCTGGACTTTGTTCAAAATTTGGCCGGCACCGTAAGACCCGATGATATAGCCAATCGAAGATAAAATGAAAAGATTACTGATTTGTTTGAAGGAGCTTTGCGTATTTTCTGCAAAACTTGGTAAGCTGGGACCAAGAAAACTGGCGATTAGACCCAGGGAGATAAATCCTAAGAAATAGATAAACGAAATCTTCTTTTTACTGTTTTGCATGGCGATATTGCCTTTAATTGAGTTTCCCCCACCTTTAAAGATATTCCGGGATGATGCTGGTAAGGATGCCTTGATCTTATCACTGCTTTTTGTGATTGAAAAGATGGAAGGATTCAGGTACGCAGAAAAGCGAGTAGCGGGTAGCGAGTAGTGCATCAGTATCGTGTAATTTGATGCTAAAAATGATGGGTTATTTTTAATGTTGGGACTATTAATTCGTCTTTTCGGGTTGGAAATATCGAGAATACTGGCATTATTATTTTGTGTTTGTGAATAGAATGGAAAAAGTCTTTAATTCGTAAAAAATCAAATCACGAGAAACCTGGTTTTATACTTACATAAGCTTTGACTTGAAATTTGAAAAACCAGGTTTCATGTTTGTGATAAAAAGGTAAAAAAACCCTTCGATGTGTAAAAACTGGATTTAGTAGCCCAACATTTATATTCATGTTGGGTCTATTGCTTCTAGCGAAGCATCCCGAAGAATGAGGGAATAAATCGCAGATGAATATCCTTGCACCTTCTCGTTATCGATGATAATGACGTCTTGCATCCACCGCAAATGACCACAACCTACCAGACTCAAATAATTTCTTCGCTGATTGATATGGCGCGTTGTAGGTTGGCGTTAGCGGTATATATCATGATGAATATTTGCAAATAATCTTAACAAATATAGCTCAAACTTTGCTCGCGGCGAAAGCGTAACCCAACATTTAAATTCGTGTTGGGTCTATTGCTTCTAGCGAAGCATCCCGAAGAATGAGGGAACCAATTCGGTCAAAATATCCTTGCAAACATTCGGTTAAGATGATGATGACATTTTGCTTTCACCGCAAATGACGCCAACCTACATGGTATCGATCTAATTCATAGAAAGATAATAGTTTATGGCGTGTTGTTGGTTAGCGTTAGCGGTATATATCATGATGAATATTTGCAAATAATCTTAACAAATATAGCTCAAACTTAGCTCTCGGCGAAAGCGTAACCCAACATTTCTAATTCATGTTGGGTCTATTGCTTCTAGCGAAGCATCCCGAAGAATGAGGGAATAAATCGCGGATGAATGTCCTTGCATCTTATCGTTATCGAAAATGATGACAACTTGCACCCTCCGCAAATGGCCCTAATTACGTCGTATGTCCGAACCCTCGAAAATATTTGATTATTATGCGAGGTAATTTGGGTCGTTTTACCCGAAATTTTTACGAAAAGAAGAAAGAATACCAGGGGGTTAAGGGAAGAAACAAAGCTTATACTTAAAGGTAGAATCAATCCATTTAAAGTCAGGAAAAAGACCAATTTTTCCTATCTTTTGCACAGATTCTATACTTCCGGCGGGTAGACTTCGATATACGAATTGCATATACTCAAGCGCATGTTTGTGCAGTATGAAAATCATTGAGGCAACAAAAAATGGAAAAAAATGTAAAAATTGCATTCTCTCCCGCAGTTCTTAATCAGGCATTATTCGCTTTTAATTTAAACCCGGACCACATATCCGAGCTCGCCGGCTTTGAAAATTTCCTGTTCGAAAGTGACATTGAAGGGAGCCCGGCAATTTTACGACTGTCCCATAGTTCCAAAAAGCCCAGGCTGATGGTCGAATCAGAATTAAGTTACGTCAATTATCTATCCAAAAACGGGGTACACGTTGCAACACCGTTTTCTTCCAGAAATCAACAATTAACCGAGACCATACCTTTAAAGGATGGCACCTATTTTACAGCTGTTTGTTTTCAAAAAGCAATCGGGATTCATCCACACAGTCAGGATTTTGATGAACACTTACTTAGGGTTTGGGGTGCCAGTCTGGGTAAAATGCACCGGTTATCCATGTCTTATCAACCGGAACGGGAGGATTTGCAACGTATCCACTGGGATGAAGAAATCGAAGTGACTCATCCACATTGTTTTTTACCTCCGGATCAAATCAAAATCATCGAACAAATGGAAATTCTAAAAGCCCAATTGCGCACATTCCCAATAGATAAATCCCAATATGGCATCATCCATAATGATCTGCATCCATACAATTTCCTTTATGACGGCGAAAAAATCACCATGATTGACTTTGAAGATTGTGTGCAAATGTGGTTTGTTGCGGATCTGGCGACCTCATTATTTCTGATGACAGTCTGGCCGCCGGATGGCGATTCGCGGGAAGAATTTGCATTGAAAATCATTCCGTCTTTCCTGGCAGGATATAAGGCTGAGAAAGATCTTCCGCATGAATGGCTGGAGACCATCCCAACCTTTCTGAAATTTCGTGAAATCGGACAATATATTGCCATGTATCGCGGAGCCGATTTGGATAACCCGGAACCATGGGTAGCCCGATTTATGGACGGAAGAAGGGAAAGAATTGAAAATGGTCTTCCTTACCTGAACTTGGAACATTGGATGCGATTTGCTTCATGATTTCGTGTAATAATTGTTCAGTGGTATAAAATAAAGTGACCTAAAAGTACTTAAAAAAGCAGGTAAAAATGGACTTTCCTCCGGAAATATTTGATCAATGGGCAGCAGATTATGATCAGGAAGTACAAAAGGAAGAAGGATACCCATTCGCGGGTTATCAAAAATTACTGACAAGGTTCATTGAAGAATGTAATCCGCAACCGGGTCAACGCGTTTTGGATTTAGGTTGTGGAACGGGTAATTTAGGCAGCCTCTTTTCTAAACAGGGATGTGAAGTGTGGGGGATCGATTTCTCTCCGGCAATGATCGACAAGGCGAAAGAAAAATTCCCCGACGGTCATTTTCTAATCCGCGATATTCGCCAATCTATTCCAGTTGAAATACCCGAAAAATATGATTTTATCGTCTCCGCTTATACATTTCACCATTTTCCAATTGAGGAGAAAATTCGCCTGATTCAGACGCTTTTACATCAACATCTGAATCCGGAAGGTCGATTATTGATCGGAGATTTTGTTTTTAGTGACCGTGAAGATTGCGAAAAAACCGGCAAATTGTACCCTGACCAATGGGATGAGGAAGATTTCTGGATTCTGGAAAAAGACATCGTTCCAATCCTGAAAGGAAAATTAAACTTTTCGGTGGAACGTATATCTTTCTGTACCTCACTTCTGGAATTTGCTCTGGTTGAATGACGCTTGTTCCCATTAAATGGGTATAATAGACGTTTCGCGCAAAATCTCGCATCAATGGATTTGTAAGGACAAAAATGACCACTGAAAAATATTCTTTTTTGCATCCAGATATTGAAATGCGTTCATTCCCTCAAAAAGGAAGTTATGGATTATTTGCCACCAGGTTGATTCCCGCCGGTACCTTGCTGACGATGTGGGGTGGTAAAGTCTTAACCCGGGAAGAATATGCCCAACTGCCACCATTCCTGATGTCCCATGGTTTACAGATTGAGGATGAATTGTTTATGATCCCCCTGATAGAGGGTGAACCTGCGGATTACTTCAACCATTGTTGCGATCCGAATGCTGGGTTTAGCAGCCCGATTTCCCTGATTGCCATGCGGGATATCCCGGACGGAGAAGAAATTTGTTTTGATTATGCCATGAGCGAAGATAATCA
>CAZPIM010000016.1:0-2335 GCA_964586385.1 uncultured Anaerolineaceae bacterium | reverse complement strand
CGTACCCAGGTGATGCACATTCATGCGCAAAGAAAATTGTTATTTGCTGCAGTCCAGGTGGGTGATGAACTGGAAGAAAACATCCAGATTATCAATAGCGGAATCCTGCCGGTGCTCTGGATCGCAGTGGAAGATAACAGTAATTTCCCGGCTTATTCGATTCGATCTGTTCGTGCCGTTGACCCGCAAAGCAAAACGACCTGGCGATATCACCTGACCTGCAAACAACGCGGAATATTTACACTGGGTCCCTGGCAATGGACCTCCAGTGATCCATTTGGAATTTTTTATCTTCGGCGCAGCTATCTTCATACGCAACAAATGGTGGTTTACCCGCCACTGGCACTGCTTCCTGCTTCACTTTTACCCATCGGAAGGCAGGTGGGGGATTTACGACCGCTCAATCAGCCATTGGCAGCTGAAACCATTTTGGCTACCCATACCCGTCCATTTCAGCCGGGTGATCCTTTACGCAGGGTGCACTGGCGCACGACAGCACGTCGCGGGAGTCCTTACATCAAAATCTTCGATCCTGAAGCAGCGTCCAGAGTCTGGTTGATTCCGGATCTGGATGCAAAGGTACATTCAAACCCCTCCAAGGAAAATGATGACTGGCAGGATTCCAGCGAAGAAAATATGATTCTGCTTTTGTCTGCACTGGCATCTCAATTACTGCAGGATCATCGGGCAGTCGGTCTTTTTGCCGGATCAGACTCGGACCGGATTGTTCTTCCGCAACGTGGACCGGCGCATTTTTGGACCATTCTGGCTGCGCTAACACCCTTACATGCGACTCAGACCCAATCCTTTGCCGGGACTTTGCAGCAGGCTGCACCGCTCATTTCTATCCGGGATCTGATCATTGTGGTGACCCCTTCACTGGAAATCGAATGGATGATTACCCTCGCTCGCCTTACACATGGTTTTGGCGGAAATTCCGCCTGGTCGTTTCTACTGGATCCAAAAAGCTTTGGCATGGCGGGTGACGCGCAATTGGCTCAGGAATCGGCACTTGCAATGGGGATTACGACCCGAATCATCCGTCGTGGGGATATCTTGATGCAGTCAGGTGGCATGGGGACATTACGTCGCTGGGAATTCAAGACTCTGGGAACAGGTAAGGTCGTTGTGCGGAATGCACCCAGACAAGTCGCGGATTGGCCTGAAATGAGTGTGAAGAAATGGTAGCTCTCCAAACAGTTAAAAGATCCTGGCGGGATTATTTTTTCAGTTTTCTGGGTCGTATCCGGTGGATTTCTTTACTTTCCATTTTGGCTTTGCTTTTTATTTTATCCAATTCCATTCATCAACTACATTGGATTCGAAATTCAACCCCGTTATTCGGTTTTGCGCTATTCGGTGCGCTCTTTGGGTTGATTTGCAGTATCACATCCTGGAAGCCGGTCTGGTGTATCTTTTATAATCTCTTTCTTTCTATCGTAATTTCGATGGAGACTATTGGAAACATCTGGTCGTTTGGTAGTCGGATGGGTTTTAATAGCTGGTTGGAACACAGCAACTGGCACATATTTATCTTCTTTGCCCGTGTGCAACAATGGATCAAGGATCTCTCAGCCAGAGAAATCATCGGAGATGATGGTTTTTGGACTTTTATTTTTATCGTTTTGATCTGGGTTAGTGCTGCCTGGCTGGTGGTTTTACTCCAACGGAAAAAGGAAGCCTGGATTGCGATTTTCCCGATTCTCGGACTTGTGGCATATTTTTCGCAAGTAGGTCGATTGGATCGTTTCTACCTTTTATTCGGGCTTTTCTTTGGCGTGATCATCGTGGCAAACCATTATTCCCAGCTCCAGGAAAGTGACTGGAACCGGAGAAAACTGGATTACCCGGATCAGTTATGGATGAACTGGAGTTTGTCGGTGATTGTGATCAGTGCATTGGTATTAGGGCTGGCAATGATTGCGCCAACGGTTGCCACCCCGGAAGGCTGGAGAGAAATACGGCAGTGGGTGGATGAATTGCGGCAACCGAAATATTCCGAAACCTCGAATAGCACCACAACCGGTATGTATGTTCCTGAAAATCTAAGTGTGGAGCAG
Organism: uncultured Anaerolineaceae bacterium; assembly: GCA_964586385.1. Classification (GTDB taxonomy): domain Bacteria; phylum Chloroflexota; class Anaerolineae; order Anaerolineales; family Anaerolineaceae; genus UBA6170. Next base: position 275 of record CAZPIM010000016.1, on the reverse strand, counting down.
GAGCCACCATCCCTTCCACTGGCGAATGTATCCGAAGTGGGGGCTTCTCTACCGGTCCAGGAAGGTATTGTGCTTTGGGTGCGTGTAGGCGATACAACTTTGCGTCCCTGGCGAATCGCTGTTTATGATACCTATACCGGCAAAGGCTGGCTGGAAGCGCTTAGTGAACCCAATAATGATGCGATATTGCCAGCGGTTGTTCCTGATGGCCGAAAAGCACTTTCGCAACATTTTACCCTGGCCGGACCCGCAGGAGGGAAGTTGTTTGCGGCAGC
>CAZPIM010000015.1:41866-47300 GCA_964586385.1 uncultured Anaerolineaceae bacterium | reverse complement strand
CCCTTATGGCTGCGGCCAGCATATAACTACAAGCTGCACAGGATGCTGAATCAAGCGTAAAGACTTCAATCAAGGGTCTTTCTAAATTAGCATAATTGGGTAAAATCACGTCATCTAAATTAATATCCATTGCCTTGTAATTATTGAGGATTAGGCGCGTCTGTTCAGTATTACGAATTGCTTCCGTAACAGCAATTACATTTTCAATGGGTGTATGATATGGCATGTCACAACCGGGAGAAATGATCAGGTTTTGCGAAGAAAGCGTATCGATTAGTTCAACCACATAAGCCATATTATCTTCCTGTGTACCGAGTAGCATTCTGGTCGTTAGTGGAATATTGCCTTGCAGAGTGATGTTGTATTTTTGTGTGATTGATTGTGCCTGTGACATATTGATATTTTCGTCAACAGCAATACAATCCGGTTTGGATTGGCACATCAGTTCAAGATTTTTGGTTGCGTCCCCACATACAAAAAAGGCTGAAAATGTGTTTGCTTTTTGAATATGCTCAAAAAGAGATGAAAAGGGATCCAGCATAAATCGCTTAAAATGACGGGGTGAAATTTGGGAAATCATCGGGTCCACTACTGCGATCACATCCATGCCGGCTTCGATATAATAATCTGCCATAATCCTGGCTACTTTTTCAGTATAGGATAATAGAGATTGAACATATTCAGGATTATCAGACATATCCATAAAAATTTCTGTTCCACGTAAGTGAGCAGCCAGTGTGAATGGACCGGTTATCAGACCATATAAAGCGGTTTCATTCCCGACCAACGATTTCATTTGTTGCATGGCATCCAGAATTAATGGTAATCGGCCATCCGCTTTCGTTGGTAAATACGACGGGATGGACAAAGAATTTGTCAAGGGGTGGTTTACAACGGTTGGTGGAGAATCATCTACCCATAATAACTGACAGCCAAGGATTTCCGCTTCCACTTGTAGATCAAAAATGACAGGTTGTCCATCGGGTGCGTATAGATGATTTGCTAATAGCAGACATTCCAATAGTTTGCCTTTATCTGTTAATACTTCTGAAGCAGTATAGTTTTTAAGTTTACCGACGTGAATTCCAGTGAAGGGCACCCAGGGGATCTTGTTGGTCGCCTGGTGGTTTAAAACATCAAATATTAATTCTTTCCCGTTTCTTTTTTCGGCAGATGGCATGTGCATAATCGTCCCTCGGCAATAGTATGCATTAAATCTAGCACGAGTTGACAACGTTGTCAAATGAAATACTTGAAATTTTTCGTCGTTTCGTCCAATCAGAGCTTTTATAAAGCTTTGTTATAATTTGATTGTTACCAAGTTAGATTGTCTGTGAGGATAATTGTCAATCACAATTCATGATGTAGCAAAAAAAGCTGGTTGTTCCATTAAAACAGTGTCCCGTGTGGTCAATGACGAACCCCATGTGAAGGCGAGTTTACGTGAAAGAGTATTAGCAGCCATTAATGAAACCGGTTATACACCCAATATTTCTGCTCGCCGGCTTGTTCAAAAAAGGTCCTATGTCATTTGCCTTTTGTTACACGCTTCCGGCTCATTTCAATCCACTTTGTTGTCAAAAGTATTGGAAGTAGGCTATGAAGGCAATTATGATGTGATCGTACAAACTTATTTTCCATCTTTTTCAAGATCCCGCAAAAAAATTTCCAATCTGATTCAACAAAACCGGATCGATGGTTTGATCACCACGCCACCCTGTGATAGCGATCCGTTCTTAATTAATTTAATTTCCAATTCCGGATTACCACATGTTCATATCGCACCATTAAACCCAACCGGTGGTACTCCTTACGTATCTGCAGAAGATTTTACCGGTGCTTATCAGATGACGGAACGCTTGATAAAGCTCGGACATCAACGCATTGGTATTCTATTGGGGCATCGAAATCAAAGGCCCAGCCTGGACCGCCTATATGGATATCGGGCTGCGTTGGAAAAGTACCAAATCAATTTTGATGAAAAACTGATGGTCGATTCTGAAAATAATTTTGAAGGTGGATCAACCGCAACAAAAATACTGATGAATCTTCATAATCCACCGGATGCTATTTTTGCATTAAGTGATGAAGCAGCCGCAGGTGCATTGTTTTGCCTTCACGAATTAAAGATATTGGTACCCCAGCAAGTCGCATTGGCTGCTTTTGGTGATTTGGGAATCAGTCATCAAATTTGGCCTGGAATCAGCGCTGTCAGATATCCTGTTGAAAAAATTGTCGAACGATCAATTCAAATGTTGATCGATCTGGTAGAAGGACGCCAAATCGAAAGTAAACAAGTGATCTTTCCGACCTCCATCATGATGCGTGGTTCCACTTAGGCTTGGTTAATTCGATTTAACAAATCTTGAAATTGCACTTAAATGTTCCGGGCTGGTTCCACAACAACCGCCAACAAATTTCGCGCCATGATTGATCCATTGGATAGCTTGTGCTCCCATTTCATCCGCTGAAATTGAATAGTGCACACCACCTTTATCATCTGCAACAGGGGCTCCGGCATTTGGTTTGAACCAGATGGGAATTTCAGTCAAAGATTTTAAAGCAATCAGAACCTCAAGGTTTGTTTCGAGGCTTTTTCCACAGTTAACACCGATTGCCTGTATGCCACTATCCGCAAGAGTCTCAATGACTTGCTCTGGTTTTACTCCCATCATCGTTCGCTTACCCCGGTCATAACTAAAGGAACAGATCAAAGCAATTTCAGATATGCTGCGAATTGCCTGTATCGCTGTTTTTGCTTCATTCAGATCAAATTGCGTTTCAACGACAAGTAAATCAACTCCCGCATCAATCAAAATCTGTGCTTGTTGCCGGTAGATATCAAGAACAGTTGCCTCATTCAAAGTGCCAAAAGGTTCCATCATTTCACCGGTCGGTCCGATTGAACCCGCAACCAAAACATTCTGTCCCTCAATCGAATTTCTGGCTAACTGCACAGCAGTTTGATTAATGATCTCGATTTTTTCTGCCAGACCGGCGTGCGCCAGGCGAATGCGATTTCCTCCGAAAGAGCAAGTCAGAATAATATCAGATCCATTTTGAATGAATTTTTTATGTAACCCAACGATTTCTTCCGGTTTTTCTAATAACCAGGTTTCGGGTGCCGTTCCTGCTGGTAAGCCTCTTGCTTGCAGGTTTGTTCCTGTTGCACCGTCTGTCACAAAGGTTTTATGCTCATTCATATACGAAATAAAATCAGTTGCAATCATGTATTTTTCTCTTTCACGGGAAGGATAGATATAGTTTATTCTGTTTTCGAAAGTTTATCAACGCTTGACAACGTTGTCAAATAAAATCTATAATAGTTTTACTTTTAAAGTCTGGAGAGAGTATGCGAATTCATCTGGTGAGTGGATTTTTAGGGAGTGGAAAAACGACAGCAATTTCATTAGCTGCAAAACATCTGATTTCGTCAGGAAAAAAGGTTGGCGTGATCACCAATGATCAGGGCAGGTTAATGATCGATACTGCGTTTTTATCCCTGGAACAGGTCCCAACAGTGGAAGTCAATGGTGGTTGTTTTTGTTGCAATTATTCTGATTTCAATGCGAAAATCGATTACTTTACACAAACACTACGACCGGACTATATTTTTGCTGAATCAGTGGGTTCTTGTGCCGATGTAGTTGCAACCGTGATGAAACCGCTGGTTGAATATAAATTGGTTAGCAAATTAGAGACAAGTTTGAGCGTATTTGTGGATGTAAGATTGCTAGAAAAATATCTCTTGAATAAAGATCTGCCATTTCAGGATGGGGTGATGTATATATTTGAAAAACAGATTGAAGAGACCGATCTTTTGATCTTGAACAAAGCGGATTTGTTTTCCTCAGAACGCCTTCATCAATTAATCGGATTGACAGGGTTGCGATATCCGGATAAACGCATTCTTCCACAATCCTCTTTATCCGAAGAAAATGTCGTAAATTGGTTAAATTTGATTAATAATCAAAACACTTTTCCAAGCCATCAACTGGACATCGATTATCAAACCTATGGGGAAGGTGAGCAATCCTTGACCTGGTACGATGCGAATATAAAAATTGCATTTAAAAATAATGAAGTTCGTGACTGGATGGATGAATTTATTAACCGATTAATAAAGAAATTTTACCAAATGAATATTCGAATTGGACATTTGAAGTTTCTATTAGATGACGGGAAAAATCATCAGAAAATTAGTGTTATCAGTGAATCGACATTCGAAAAGGATCTTTCCTGGATCAGGGGGATATGGCACTCCCCGCTAAATCTGATCATTAATGCGAGACTTGATTGTGGAAATTTGGAAATCGAATCGGTCATTCGATTACTCTTAAAATCAAATCAGAACCCTTTGACGCAGATTGAAATAATAGAGGAAAAATCTTTTCAGCCCGGTTTCCCAAAACCAACATACAGATTGGATTAATGATCCAACGGCACAGCTGAGATAATCCATTCATTCACTTGCATAACGATCCGATGTTTGGCAGGTACGATTAAGAAATCATCATTCCATTCGCCATTGAGGAGTTTTTTTACTAATGATAAATCGCCAGGCAAGTTTTCCAAACGCCAACCTTTTGATTGGCTTTGTTCTTTTACTTTTTCCCGAATTGATTGCGTGATTCCAAATTCTGTTTCAACGAGAACAGCCCGATCATAATGTTTCTGCCAATTATTCATGGTCTCAATCAGATAATCTGCATTTTCCTGACCATATTTCTCGACATAAAGATCGTAGAGGTTTTGTTGATCGGTGATGGCGCCACTTCCTAACGACATACTTTCCCCATAGCGGTTGCTCCGCTCAAGATAATCCTGAGAATACCAGTATGTACCGGGATGATCGTTTTGCTGTTGACTGTAGGCTTGTCTACTGCCCAAAAGAAGGGTGATGCAATCATGTGCCCTTGGAATAACAAGAGGGATATCCTTACTGACCAATCCATCAATCGCCCGGCCACAAAGCCCATAAACCAAAAGGATATTGTCATAATCAGTGGATTGAATCTGGTTGATTAATTCCTGGATGTGATTTCTCAATTGATTCGGTTGATCATGCAAGCCAATTCTTAAAAGCTGAATATCAATCCGATGAGGTGATATTGCGCTGAAGGCATAAACCGGTCTTGCCATTGATTCGCATGCAATGACTTTAAAGCATTTTTGTGAGCTGGTCATTTTTCTCCAACGAAAGCGCTGCGACATAGTAGTCTTTGAAAAACGGTTGGGAAGTTAATTCTATATAGTTGATTTCAGCAACCATATTTTTACTTTCCAGGCGTTGAGTTTGATTCATCAGCATTTCGCGCGAACCCACGCCAGCAGCATTTCCGATTTGCGAAAATCGGTCGAGCGGTAAATCCGGGAACATGCCAATTTCGATGGCACTTTCCAGGTCTATGTGGTTTCCGAACGCGCCGGCGAT
>CAZPIM010000015.1:36120-41766 GCA_964586385.1 uncultured Anaerolineaceae bacterium | reverse complement strand
ATTTGGTTACGACTCATCTCTGCGATTGCAGACAAAATTCCTGATCCACAAATTCCAACCGGTTCCTTTTGTAGAATTGTAGAAATATGTATTTCGTTATTGATAATCTTCACCTGATCGATCGCACCTGGTGCAGCACGCATCCCGTCATGTATGTGTGCACCTTCAAAAGCCGGTCCGGAAGCACATGAGCAGGAGAAAATTTTATGGTTATGAATCAAGCTTATTTCAGTATTTGTGCCAACATCTATCAGGCAGGCAGTTTCATTGATATTTCGAAACCGTGTTGCAATCAAAGCAGCAGTGTGGTCTGCACCTACATAACCGGCAATTAATGGTGGCAGAAAAACTTCCGCTCCGGGAGAAATATCCAACTTCAGGTCCAGTGCAGATACGTCAAGCGCTTCTTTGATGACCGGGGTATATGGTGCTTCACCCAGCGATCTGACCGATATGCCACAAAAAAGATGATGAATTACACTATTGCCAACGACGACCATATCGACGACCTGCTCATTTTTTATATTCAGTTTTTTGCATGTCTCTTGAATATGTTCATTAATGGATTGAATCAGTTTATTCTGTAATTGATTTTGATGAAATTGACTTTGGTTCGCGTAAGCGATGCGATTAACAACATCTTCTCCCAAAGATATTTGAGGGTTCATAAACCCGGCTTGAAACAGGATGGATCCATTCTGCAGATCCACCCAATATGACGCAATTTTCGTGGATCCGATATCAAAAGCAATGCCATAAAATGGCATATTTACAGGAAGTAGTTGAATTACTTTATCATTTTTGTAAATAACACGCACTTCCCAATGATTATCCCGCAAGGTAGTTGACATTTGCTGCAATGTTGTAAAGGATATTTTTTCCAGTTTAATGCCTTTTTCCAGGCAAATATTCTGGATCCTTTCCCAATCGCTGAGCGTGTCGTGTGGACCAAATTTTGGTATCAAAATGTCAAAGGCTTTTACGATGGGATCAAAATCAAAAGAATTTTGAACACCGTCAATTTGCAATTGTTGGCCATGTATTAAAGAGGAAGATGGAATGTAAATCCGCAGGTCGCTTAATGGTTTTGCCTGACATGCAAGGCGCAGGCCTTCTTTGATTTCCTGATCCGATAATTTTATATGTTCGGCTGCTGTAATAGGTGAAAGGAGACCGGAAGTGACTTGAATTTTGCAGGAAGCACATGCACCTAGACCATTGCAGGAAGTTACCAGGTCAAGCCCGGATAGCAATGTCCCGTCCATGATTGTTTTGTCACCGGAAAGTAAAACACGTTTACCTACCGGTTCAAAATCGATTTTGTATTGAATTGGCTGGTCTGAATGATTCATTCGAATTCCATTAAAGACAACGTTGTCAAATTCTTAATACATTAATTATTATTTGCATTATAATGATTTCTTGAATAATCATATCATGCTTCCAAAGCGAAAAAACATCCAGGAGGAAATAATGAGTTCTGAGATCGAAAAGATTTTTGAAGGTATTCTAGATGGTAATTCCAAATTAGTTGTTGAAATGATCAATCAAGCTATTGCAGCTGGTGTTGCTCCGGCGAGCATTCTCAATGACGGAATGATTGCTGCAATGGCTCAAGTCGGTAAGCTTTTTGAAGAAGGTGAATATTTCGTTCCCGAAATGTTAATTGCTGCCAGAGCGATGCAAAGAGGTTTGGATGTCCTTAAACCATTTTTATCCGAAGACGATGTGCAATCTCCCGGAAAAGTTGTTATCGGAACAGTAAAAGGCGATTTGCATGATATTGGAAAAAATTTAGTTGCCATGATGCTGGAAGGTGCTGCTTTTGAAGTAATCGATCTGGGAACAGATGTTTCCCCGGAAAGATTTATTGAAGCTGTAAAAACGAATAATGCACAAATTATTGCGATGTCTGCTTTATTGACAACGACCATGCCAAACATGAAAACCACGATTGAAGCGTTGAAGGAAGTCGGAATTCGAGATCAAGTAAAAGTTTTGATCGGCGGTGCACCGATAACACAAAGCTATGCTGATCAAATCGGTGCAGACGGTTTCGCTGAGGATGCCAGTCGTGCGGTTGCCAAAGCAAAAATTCTTTTGGGAAAATAAACGTTCTAATTTTTCCTCTTAATTCAATTAAAAACTACATCATAAATGGAGTAAATAATGACACATTTATTTGATCCGTTTACCATAAAAGATGTCACAGTGAGAAATCGAATCGGTGTCTCGCCTATGTGCCAATATAGTTATCAGGATGGCTATTCCAATGATTGGCAATTAGCTCATCTTGGTGCAAGGGCGATTGGGGGAGCAGGTTTGGTCATAGCAGAAGCGACTGCTGTGTTACCCGAAGGCAGAATTTCACCCAATGATGTTGGAATATGGACTGACGAACATATCGAACCGCTGGCAAAAGTGACCGATTTCCTAAAAAGGAATGGAGCTGTCGCAGGTATACAAATCGCGCATGCAGGTAGGAAAGCTTGCACGAATAGACCCTGGGATGGTGGAAATTCAATTGAAAAATCGGATCCGCGCTGGTGGCAAAGCATTTCTGCAAGTCGGATCGCATATTCCTCGAAATACCAAATCCCGCGGGCATTAACCATTTATGAAATTGATGTTGTGAAAAATGCATTTCAAAAAGCCGCACAAAGAGCGCTATTGGCAGGGTTCCAATGGCTCGAAATTCATGCCGCACATGGGTACTTAATTCATAATTTTTATTCGCCATTATCCAATCAGAGAGAGGATCAATATGGCGGAAATTTTGAGAATCGAATTCGATTTCTGAGAGAAATTATTGAGCAGGTAAAAAAGGTTTGGCCGGAGAACTATCCATTAACGGTTCGGATTTCCGGAACCGATTGGGTCGAAGATGGATGGACGGTTGAAGATTCCATCGATTTGGCAAAATATTTAAAAAATGACGGTGTTGACTTAATCGATTGTTCATCTGGTGGTAACGCTTCAGAAGCGAAAGTACCACTGAGCCCTGGATATCAGGTTCATATTTCTGAAGCCATAAAAAAACAAGCCGATATGGCAACTGCCGCTGTAGGATTGATCGCCACATCTCGATTAGCTGAAGAAATTATTAATAAGGAACAAGCTGATATTGTCCTTTTAGGCAGGGAAATGTTGCGATCTCCGCAATTTGCGATTCAAGCCGCAAAAGAACTTGATCAACCGTTACCGGTTCCCAACCAATATCTGCGTGCATATCGATAATATGTAAGTTAAAAATATAAACAAAAAGCAATAAATTTTCAAATTTATTGCTTTTTGTTTATTAAAAAATAACCTTAATTGTAATGATACAAGTATACTTATAGATAGATTATTATTTCTGTTTTGGAGGAGAAATGTCTAAGAAAATTTGGTCTTTAATTGTTGTATTGATTGTCAGTTTGGTTTTATTGATTGGGTGTACTTCGCCAGCAGAAGTTGCTGCACCAGAAGTTGTGGCAACTGTAGTTCCGGCAACTGCGGTGCCACCAACAGCGGTTCCACCGACAGCAGTTCCACCGACAGTAGTTCCACCGACAGAAGTTCCCGCGTCTGAAACAAGTACGGATACAGAAAAAACTGTTGCTTTAAAAATCACCGGTTTAGTCGCTCAGGAAATGTCCTGGTCGGAAGAAGAAGTCAAAGCCATGACAGCCATGGATGTTGACGCAACAAACAGCAAAGGCGAAACTGAGTCTTATACCGGAGTATTAATCGCAGATTTGTTAGCGCTCGCTGCTCCGGATGCTGCTGGATTGACAGTCGTCTTTGTTGCGGATGATGGATACACCGCAGAGGCACCTCTCGCTGATGTATTGGCATGCACAAATTGCATCCTTTCCTTCCGGTCAAAAGGTGGATTCTCTTCAGTTATGCCAACATTCGAGAAGAACCTTAATGTAAAAGGTGTTGTTGAGATTCAAATCAAGTAAAAAAAGGTTAAAATATGAAAATATACATAGGTCTGGATGACACAGATAACCATGATTCCCGAGGAACAGGTCATTTAGCAAGATTTATCGCCGAAACCCTGAAAATTGATTTTAATCTAGACGGCGTAGTGCGCCACCAATTATTTTATGATCCCAGAGTTCCATATACTTCTCATAATAGTAGTGCTTCCATCATACTGAATTATGAGGGAGAAATAGTCATAGATGATCTGTTTTCACGCGTTCAGGAAATTATGGAGAATGATTTCCAGGTTGGGAGCGATCCAGGCCTATGTATTTCAACACATGTACCAGATGAAATTATCGCTTTTGGATCCCGTGTAAAATCAGAATTCATATTGCAATCTGAAGCATTAAGTCTCGCACAAAAACATAATATTCGATTAGCTGGCTTGGGAGGAACCAATGATGGTGTCATTGGCGCATTAGCAGCGGTTGGTTTATCTGCGAGTGGGCAAGATGGACGTTATGTAATGGTTGGAAAATTGCGGGAGCTAACAGGATGGCAATCCTTTGAAACTTTACGTGATGCCGGTATCGCAGAAATTCGTTCACTGACTGGTGAGGTGATTTTTGAAGGGGGTGTTTTGTCTGATAAATTACGACCGACAAGACGTGAAAACAAACCCATCCTTTTCGTTCAAGAGAAAGATGGTCAATGGGATCCAATTAAACTTGATTAAGAAAAATTGAAAAACTACATGGATCCCATCGTTTATTTAGATCAGATCAATTTTACCTATCCTCAAAACAGGAATGGATTAAAGACTGTTTCGATGGAAATTAAACCAGGGGAGATTTTTTTTATTGAAGGTCACTCCGGATCCGGTAAAAGTACATTAGCGCGTTGCATTGCAGGTCTTATCCCGCATCTTATTCATGGTGAGTTAGGTGGCCAGGTTTATATAAAGGGAAAACTCACTCTTAATTATGAATTGTGGGAAATTGCCGAAAATGTAGGTATGGTTTTTCAGAATCCTTCCTTACAAATTTTGGCTTCCAGTGTTGAAGAAGAAATCCTTTTTGGATTGGAAAATTTAGGAATAAGTCGGGAAGACATGAAGGAAATTTTGGAAGAGACTCTCCAGGAATTTAAATTGGAAGAATTCCGGTCTCGCTCTCCAGCGACATTATCCGGGGGTGAACAACAAAAACTTGCACTGGCTGCAATACTTTGCAGGAAACCAGGGATTCTTGTACTGGATGAACCCTTATCCATGTTGGATACGACTTCTGCAATTGAGTTAGTAAATTTGCTTGGCGAAATGAATAAAAAAAATTTTTCGATCGTGATTTGTGAGCATAGACATCAATATTTACAGCAAATTAATGGATTGAAAACAATCCATTTAAATGGCGCATTATCAGAAAATCCAGATTTTCTGTTACAAGCTATTCAATATCCAATTTGTGTTAATGCGTTCCATTTAAATGTAGATGGATTGTCTGTAGAAAAAAGTGGCAAACAAATTTTAAAAGATATAAATTTTTCTTTCAAAAGTGGGCAAATCGTTGCCATGGTAGGCAGGAATGGCGCAGGTAAAACTACATTATTTCGCGCAATCATGGGTTTGCAAAATTGCTCAGGTAACATTGAAATAATAACATCGGAAGGGAAAAAAGAAGATCCCGGATTTAATATGATTTTCCAGAATCCGGATACGCAATTATTTAATGC
>CAZPIM010000015.1:27911-36020 GCA_964586385.1 uncultured Anaerolineaceae bacterium | reverse complement strand
AAGATCCCGGATTTAATATGATTTTCCAGAATCCGGATACGCAATTATTTAATGCAACAGTTCGAGAAGAAATCCTTTATAAAGTCTCAAATCCAAATTGCCAACTTTACGAATGGTTGCTGGATGTTTTGAATCTAAAAAAATATGAAGATTCGCCACCACTATTATTAAGTGAGGGTGAAAAAAGAAGAGTTGCGTTGGCAACTGCACTAATGCGCGAGAATCGTCACGGAATTTTATTGGATGAACCATCATTAGGTCAGGATGAATATCATAAAAAAATACTTATTCATGTGCTCCGCGCTCTGGCAAATTCAGGTTACCTGATAATGTTTTCCACACATGACCTCGAATTGGCAGCACAGGCAGATCAATTGGTGCTTTTAACCCCGGAAGGCATTATATCTCAGGGAACCGCCAAAGAAGTATTTCAGGACACAAATTCTTGGGAGAAAATGGGATTAATTATCCCGACATGGATGGATATCCATGTTTAGGCTTGGGCAATTTGGCAGAGTCCAAGAGATTGTTTTGAGGCAGGATTCACCATTACGGGCATTCGACCCAAGAACGAAATTGGTTATTAGCTTGAGTGCTTCCATTGCAGTCATGAACTCATTAGACCGATTGGCAATCTATTTTTGTTTTTACCTTTTGTTTACAGCTTGGGCACGTCTTATTCCTGAAATGGCAAAACAGATCTGGCGATTAAAATGGGTATTATTAATAATTTTTCTTGTGGATTGGTGGGTAGTTAGCCTTGAACTGGGTTTGATTATTGTTCTTCGTCTGACATTATTGGCTGGTGTTTTTTCTTTATTTTTTTCCACAACCACTGCCAATGAATTAGCTTTAGCCTTGGAACATTTACATATTCCTTACCGATACGCATTTAGTATTAAGATGGCATTTCAAAGTGTTAGTTTAATTCAGGAAGAATGGAATGCTATTCGGGAAGCACAATTTAGTCGTGGATTACAACTGAAATTCAAAGGATTTCGGGAACTTTACAATAAAATTGGTGAGTTGGTAGCTTTTACTGTTCCTGCAATTGTTCTCACAACCCGTCGCGCCTGGGCATTAACTGAAGCTGCTTATGCAAGAGGTTTCGATTCCCCCAAAAGAATCTCTTATTATTTTTTAAAAATGCAATTGAAAGATTGGCTCATGATTTGTTTTTTTATTCTGGTCGATATTTTATTGTTTTGGAGGTAACATGAATAAAAAAAAGCGCATCATTTTACTCTTTGCAGGATTTTTGGCAATCATTGGATTGATGTTTTTGATTGAATATTTACGAGGAAAATCTCAAACCAATGCATCGGAAGGAAATCTTTTACCTGGACAAGTAGCAATTTACTGGAATGGAAAATTTAATCTCGGGTTTTCCGGATCAGATCTTGAAGGGTTGCAAGAAGCTTCTTTTAAAGATGTTGAGGAACAAAAAACTCAACAAGGTTGGCTATTGAAAGATGTACTCTTAAAATTTTATGAAAAGGATCTTTTCTCAGAAGATACTGTTATTCGGATTTCCAGTTCCAGCCGTAATTTATCAGCCACAGTAATTTGGTTTGAGGTTGTAGATGAGGAAAATTTTATTCTGTTTGACTTATCAGGTCGCGGCACACTAAAACTCGTATCTGTTATGGAACGGTTAGATGAAAGAGCAGAATGGGTCCAGGATATAGATAAGATTGAGATAAACCCACAATGAAAAAAAGATATTTTTCAACATTTCAAATTTTCTTAATGACTTTTTTTGCAGTACTGATCGTTGTTGCAAAAATTGCGTTACGCTTACCTCTTCAACTTTCAGGTCATTCAGGTATTTTTTGGATGGCAATTATCATTGTTGGTTCCAAAGTAGTTCCTAAAAAAGGCGCGGCTTCATTTATTGGTTTAATGTCCGGGGTGATTTCCGCATTTATGGGGTTAGGTGACTTTGGTGCATTGAATACATTTCTTTCCTACACAGTAGTTGGTGTCGGTACTGATATTGCGTTATTGGCTTTTGGAAATCAGGAAAATCTCGTTAATGCTGCCTTTATAGGTGTTATTGGCCATTTTGGTAAATTTTTAGTGAAATGGGTGTTTGGAGTTATTTCTGGTGCACCGGTTGGATTTGTCGCTTTAGGTCTCGGAAAAGCATTAATCGGTTACCTGATTTTTGGTGCACTCGGAGGAATTTTGGGTGGGTTGACGGTTCTGGCACTTAAAAAAGCCGGGTATTTTTCTTATTTGGCAGAAAAAAAATAGGTCATCGATATAATTTTTCGTAATGACCTATTTATTTAATAATTTTTAATAAAGGAATATTAATTACATCTCTTCTCTGAAAATCAATCCATATTTTTTACGGGCTGCCAACCAGGCTTTTCTTAACATCTCGTATACTTCACTGGGATTCTGAATATTTCTTAATATTATTTGTGGATTTGTAGAATCAGCACCGGTTATTGTAATATCCCCTATCCCCATAATTCTTTCACTGAGATTTTGTGTGATATCGATATCCTGAACCCGAATTAATTCGAAATTTTCGATATCCTTGCCGATTAATCCTTTGACAACTTTAATTCTTTCATTCGTTAATGTATAAAATTCAACCAATGAAAGAAATGGACGCCCCTCCCAAAGGATTTTTTCTTCACCATCATCATCGGATATTTCGACATTTGGGGGAGTCTTAAAAGTTGCAGATGTTTCACCTAAAATCTCATTAACAAGAATGAGCAAATTGTCACTTAAATTGTCTACAAGTTTATTTTGATCTTCAGCAGATATGTTTGTTAATGAAATACCACTCTGGGCAAGACTCTTCCAGATATTGCTTTTTAATTGTGCTTTATATTTTTCTATCGTCACTTTTTTCTCCTTATTTTCACTAGGAAATCATTATTTGATTAGTGTAGCAGACTACCCATACTGATTCAATATCAGTTTACACCTTTTCTTTATTGTGTTAATTCTTTCGACCGTTTCTTTTTTGTTTTATTCTCACAATAAAAAAAATTTAATTGGTAAAAGGAAATAGTTTCGATAGGTAGTAGGCTATACTAAAAGTGACAGTATTTAATAGAAAAAATAAATGTTTCTAGTAAAAAAATTATATGGAAAACCTTTGGGATTCGTTTTTGATAAATTCTGAATTTGCCTAAATGGTAATTCCAGGATTATTCAGCATTTATTACTGAGGGAAATTTATGCACAATGATCGCCAATTGCTAAGTGTAGGAATCGATATTGGAACAACCACGACCCAATTGATTTTTAGTAATTTGTCCCTGGTTGAAAACGTACGTCCCGGACAAATTCCTCGAATTGATATTGCTGATCGGAAAGTGATTTATGTAAGTGACATCTTTTTTACACCAATTCTCGATTCTGAAACAATCGATTCCAATCAATTGGCCAAAATTCTGGAAAGTGAATATCGAAAGGCCGGGATAACACCACAACAGGTAGAAACCGGTGCAGTCATCATCACCGGTGAAACCGCACGTAAGAAAAATGCAGACCAGGTATTAACTGCAATTTCTTCATTGGCAGGTGATTTTGTCGTTACCGTTGCTGGTCCGAACGTGGAAGGAATGATAGCAGGTCGTGGATCTGGAGCTGCGAATTATGCCAGGAAACATTATGCGACTGTCATGAATATTGATATCGGTGGGGGAAGCGCAAATTGTGCCGTTTTCAAACAAGGAAATTTTGTTGATTCTTCAGCAATGAGTTTTGGTGGGAGAGTCATCGAAATTCAAGGTTCGCAGATAACACATATCAATAAAATTGGTCAAATTCTAATCGATTATGGTGAATTAAAACTAACTATTGGAGACAAACCTTCAATAGAAGATCTTCGAAAAGTGACTGATCTGATGGCAGAACTAGCGATCCATCTTATCCAGGGTACTTCTAATCCATTGGCTGATAAGCTCTATCAATCTCGTCTGACATCCACCTATTCGAATAATGTTCCACTGATGATAACCGGCGGTATCGGTTATTATTTTTATAATCCAAAAATAATGCGATCAGTTAATGATGTTAGTATGCATGGAGATATTGGCCCTTCACTTGCAGAAAGTCTTAGGCAGAATCCGGATTTAACAAAAAGAACAATATTGTCACCTGAAGAAACACAACGGGCAACAGTATTAGGAGCAAGTTCCCAAACCATTACGCTCTCGGGTTCAACAATTTGGGCAGATGCATCCATTCTTCCTTTAAAAAATGTCCCAGTCGTGAATGTGGATTTGGCTAAAATTCATAAAATATTGGGAATTGACAATGTAGAAAGTATTTCAACTGCGATTCAAACCGCTTTAAAACGCTGGGATATTCATCGTGAAACCGATTATTTTTCTCTGAGCCTTGATTTTGACTTTAATTTAGTTTACGTAAAACTAAAAGTTTTGGTTTCCGGTTTGAAAAATTTAAGTTATGAACTGCCGGCGTTCCTTCCATTGATTGTTGTTATTCGAAAAGATTATGCACAGGTTCTTGGTCAAACTTTAAAACCTCTGGTGGGTGATAGGTCTTTATTGATAATTGATCAGGTTGGTCTATCGGAAGGTGATTATATCGATATTGGTGTACCATTGATGGATGGTCGCGTCGTACCTGTGGTTATAAAAACACTTATTTTTTATCATTAAACTCAAGGTATTTATGTTACTTCGAACAGTCTTATTTGGAAAAACCTATGAATTTCCAGATATCAAAACCTTAATGGGAAAGGCGAATGAAGAGAAGTCCGGAGATCGATTGGCCGGATTGGCAGCAAATTCGCTTGCAGAAAGGGCAGCCGCGAAGTTTATCTTAGCACATGTTCCATTAAATGTTCTGAAAGAAAATCCCGCTATTTCCTATGAAACCGATGAAGTGACACGTGTGATACAGGATGCTGTGAACGCGTCTGTGTTTTCAGAAATTAAAGATTGGACAGTTGGAGATTTGCGTGAATTCCTGTTAAATGAAAAACATGATGGGTTGGAAATATTACGAATTTCTGAAGGGTTGACTTCAGAAATGATAGCTGCTGTAACAAAAATTATGAGCAATATAGATCTTGTTTACGCCGCCCGCAAAATTCGGGTAGTTCGCCATTGCGCAAATACAATTGGTATGACTGGCACTTTGTCCAGCCGGTTACAACCAAATCACCCAACCGATTCACCGGAAGGAATTAGAGCTTCTATTTTTGAAGGACTTTCTTACGGGGTAGGCGACTCGGTGATCGGCATCAACCCAGCCGATGATAGTTACAATTCGGTTTCCCGGTTATTGGATATGACATATGAAATTGTTAAAAAGCATAAAATTCCTACCCAAAACTGTGTACTTGCGCATGTGACGACGCAAATGCGCTGCCTGCAATCCGGTTCTCCGGTAGGGTTGGTTTTTCAATCAATTTGTGGTTCACAAAAAGGGAATGAATCATTTGGTATTTCGGTTGGGCTGCTTGACGAAGCCTATGAATTGGCCAAAAAACATTGCTTCCCTTCTGGTCCGGATTACATGTACTTCGAAACCGGTCAGGGCTCTGCCTTATCTGCGAATGCACATAATGGTTGGGATCAATTGACTCTTGAGGCAAGAAATTATGGTCTGGCAAAACGTTACCATCCGTTTCAGGTGAATACCGTAGTCGGTTTTATTGGTCCTGAATATCTTTACAATACCGAACAAATCCACCGGGCTGGATTGGAAGATCACTTCATGGGAAAATTGTCCGGAATTTCGATGGGATGTGATGTTTGTTATACCAATCATGCCAAAACAGACCAGAATTCCAGTGAAAATCTGGCAATGCTCTTAACAGCTGCGGGTTGTAACTTCTTTATGGGTGTACCCATGGCGGATGATTCGATGCTTTCGTATCAGTCCACTTCCTTTCACGATATTGCAAGTTTACGTTCGATTTTTAAATTAAAACCAGCCCCGGAGTTTGAACAATGGCTGGAATCCATGGGTATATTGAAAAATGGTCAGATTACCGATAAATTTGGTGACCCAACCATTTTCCTTAGCAGGTAATCGGATGAGTGAAAAACAACTTGATTTACTCATTAATGAAGTCATAAAGCAATTGGAGAACGAAGGCTTAATTAGCAGGATATCTGCAGATATTTTGGCAACATCAAAATCAGTAAACATGAATGAGGTCGATCCAATAATCATTAATCTGGAAGATCCAACTACAGAAAGTCAACGTACCCTCGCCTTATTAAATCACCCAATGGACACGGATGCTTTATCAGCACTCGTGGCATCAACACCTGCAAGAATAGGTGTTGGTCGGGCAGGAACAAGACCCAGGATTGAATCGTTGCTTCTATTTCAAAGTGACTTTGCGGTTTCTCAGGATGCTTTAACTAAAGAGGTCAATCCGGAAATTATCAACAAAACAGGATTATTTTCTGTGAACACAATGGTCACTGGTGGAAAAATGGAGTATTTGTTGCGACCGGATCTTGGAAGGTCTCTTTCTAAGGAAGCTATTATCGAAATCAATCATCGGTGTGTCAAAAAGCCGGATATTCAAATATGTATTGGAGACGGCTTGAGTGCAACTGCAATTGAGTCAAATATTGAAAAAATTTTTCCGGTTCTTGTGGCAGGCAGCAAAAATGCAGGACTCAGCCTGGGCACTTCCTTTTTTATTCAAAATTGCAGGGTTGGTGTGATGAATGACATTGGCGATATCATCCAACCCGAAGTCTTGATTTTATTGATCGGTGAGCGACCAGGTTTGGGAAGGGCAGAGTCCATGAGTGCATACATGGCGTATCAGCCAAGACATGGTCACACCGATGCAAACCGGGAAGTTATCTGTAATATTTTTGACAACGGCGGTACGAATCCTTTAGAAGCCGGGGCATATGCAATCCAAATGGCTCTGGAAATGATCAAGAAAAAGGGTTCCGGTGTGAGCCAATTATCGAATTAAGGAAAGTGGGAGCATGGGAATTTTTGAAGCGATAAAATCAAAACCATTGTCAGTAAGACTGATACCAAATGTGGATCCGGAATATGCCAGAGTTTTGGGTTTAAGGGATGATCAAAAAAGTGTGGGATTTATTACGGCGGATAATGATGATGCATTATATGTGTCCATCGATGAAGCAACCAAGAAAGCCAATGTCGATGTCGTCTATGCTCATTCATTTTATGCCGGCGTTAAACATGCTTCCGGTAAACTTTCCGGTGAGGTTATTGCAATATTAGCAGGACCATCACCTTCCGAAGTAAGTGCCGGCCTGGAGGCCGCGATTTATTATTTAACGAATAAAGCCTTATGGTTTACGGCAAATGAAGACCAAAGCATCGCATTTTTCCCCCATGTGATATCTCAATCGGGTTCTTATCTTTCCAATATTTGTAAAGTACCTTTAAAATCATCGTTAGCTTATTTAGTTGCCCCTCCGATTGAAGGACTTTTTGCGCTGGATTCTGCATTAAAATCCGCAGCAGTGAAAATTGCTTCCTATACAGCTCCTCCTTCAGAAACCAACTTTATGGGTGTAATTCTGACCGGCGATCAATCCGCATGTTCCGCTGCAGCCGACGCGTTTTCAAGATCAGTAATTGATGTTGCTAAAAACCCATTTCATTATTAGTAATATAAATCTCGCCCGAAAAATATTTTTCTCGAAGCATCGAAATTTAAAAAATCTCCTTATTTCTTAATACCAGGAATTGTCCGATCATTTAAAAAAGAAATGATTGCTTTCCCGTATAATTAATTATGAATTATTCAATCGATTCGATTTAGTCAATCGTGCATTAGGGAAAGGATAATATGACAATTCATAAACTCGCAGGTCAACCAGCTCCCGAAGAAACTTTGATCGATGTAAATGCATTAATCAATGACTATTATCAATTGCATCCGGATGCCAATGTTATTTCCCAAAAAGTATCATTCGGAACTTCAGGGCATAGGGGAACATCTTCAAATTGCAGTTTCAATGAAGATCATGTTTTAGCTGTCAGTCAGGCAATTTGTGAATATCGTAGAAAAAACAGTATTACCGGTCCCTTATACCTGGGAAAAGATACACACGCTCTGTCGGATGCAGCACAAATTTCTGCTCTAGAAGTATTTGC
>CAZPIM010000015.1:20322-27811 GCA_964586385.1 uncultured Anaerolineaceae bacterium | reverse complement strand
GATCCTCTTGGTGGTGCTGCCGTGCATTATTGGGATCTGATTGCGGAGATGTATCAGTTAAATATAACAGTTGTCAATCGACGCATTGATCCTACTTTTTCATTTATGACTTTGGATCATGATGGAAAGATAAGGATGGATTGTTCTTCTCCGTATGCTATGGCGAGCCTAATTAATTTGAAAGATTCGTTTGACATCGCTTTTGGAAACGATCCAGACGTGGACCGTCACGGTATTGTTACAACCTCGTCTGGTTTACTGAACCCAAATCATTTCCTTGCAGTTGCGATTTGGTATTTATTTCAAAACCGCGAAAATTGGCGTAAGGATTCAAAAATTGGAAAAACCATCGTATCAAGCTCAATGATTGATCGCGTTGCAAATGAATTAAAACGCGAACTTGCAGAAGTTCCGGTTGGATTTAAATGGTTCGTTGATGGACTGGTGGATGGATCATTTGGTTTTGGCGGTGAGGAAAGCGCAGGCGCTTCGTTTCTTCGCAAGAATGGGTCCGTGTGGACTACAGATAAAGATGGCATCATTATGGACTTGTTGGCGGCAGAAATGTTAGCTACTCTTGGGGAAGATCCAGGTAATCTCTATAAAAAATTAACGAAAAAATTTGGAAACCCAATTTACGAACGAATGGATGCTCCTGCATCGATCGAACAAAAGAAAATTCTAAGTAACTTAAAACCTTCCAATGTCACTGCGATTTCTTTGGCTGGTGAGCCGATTCTTTCAAAACTTACGCATGCACCATTTAATAATGCAGCCATTGGTGGATTAAAAGTAATAACAGAAAATGGTTGGTTTGCAGCTCGACCTTCCGGGACAGAAGAGATTTATAAAATTTATGCAGAAAGTTTTAAGGACCAAACTCATCTACAAATGATCCAGGATGAAGCGCAAGTCATAGTATCCAATGCGTTAAATTCGGTATGATCTGTTGACCGGGAATAAATTTAAGAAGGTCATACTGTATTTTTCAGCTAGATTAAAACTCCCCTGCATACCCGCAGAGAGCAATAGCGCGTGGTCCAGTATGGACCCCGAGAATGGGAGAAACGATGCTAATGAAAATCTCTTTCGGGTGATAGGTATTAATCACACGATCCGCTAATTCTTTTGCTTCTTCATAAGCAGCATTATGTAACACGGTAATATGCAAAGGTAAATTTGTGTCGATATTTTTAAAGAATTGTTTGAATAATCCATCAATTGCACCGGATCTGGAACGTGCTGGTATGGATGCTCCAACAGTCCCACTTTCATGATTGACCAAAATAAGTGGACGAATTTTAATTACAGAATTAAGGAACTTAACTGCGTCTCCAATCCTGCCACCTTTGATCAAATAATCCATTGTGTCCAGGGAAATATAATAGGCTAAACTTGTTCGAACTTTTTCGATGATGGCAAGAATTGTACTTAGATCTGCGCCATTTTCTCGCGCCCGTGCAGCAGCAATTACCTGCCAGCCAATTCCCATTGAATTGCTTTTGCCGTCAACGATGTGAACAGGGATTGGTGAATTTTCAGCTGCCTGACGCGCGGAAAGAATCGTTCCGCTCATCGCACTACTGATTGTGACGACGAGAATTTGATCGTAACCATTTTTCGCCGCATCCTGATAAGCGGTTATGAAACTTTGAGGAGTCGGTTGAGAGGTTGTAGGATGAACAGGATCCGTCCCTAACCTATCGTAAAATTCCTCAGCAGTAATATCGATGCCATCCAGAAATTGACTTTCATTCCAAACTATCGTCAAAGGAATGATTGTAATGTCATATTTCTTTCTCCATTCTTCCGGAATATCGCTGGTACTATCAGTAATTAATGCGATTTTGTTAGCCATTTTTTTCCCTTATTATCATTAAGATCAATAAATCCTTGCACTATTTTATTTCAGATTATCGATTTCGTGTAGCGACGCAAGTCAGAAATGTTGTCACATATTAAATAAATATATCATAGCCTTAGGTATAATGTAGATAGAAATTGTGTGGAGGAAGCCATGTTGCTTTGTATCGATATTGGTAACACGAATATTAAACTTGGATTGTTTCAGAATAATGAAATGAAAAAACACTGGCGAATTGCGACGGATCAATCGAAACTTGCCGATGAATATGCTGTTTTGATGACCCAACTATTCGAAATAGACAGGATTAATTTTAAGGAAGTATCTGCGATTGCAATCTCCTCGGTAGTTCCACCACTAAAATTGATATTTGTTGAATTATGTCAGAGATACTTTGACTTAATCCCATTAATGTACGAACCAAAAATGAATATTGGTATGAAAATTAATACCGACTATCCCGCAGAAGTCGGTTCGGATTTGATCATGAATGCACTGGCGGCTTTTCAGAAATATAATTCTGCCGTGATTATCGTCGGGTTTGGTACCGCCACCTCATTTGTGGCAGTCTCTGAATTTGGAGATTTGGAAGGTGTTGCCATTGCGCCAGGTATATTGACCAGTGCGGATTCCCTATTTCGATCTGCTTCCGCATTACCTCAAGTAGCGCTTTCACATCCAAAAGTAGCCATTGGGAAAAACACGATGGATTCGATGCGATCTGGCATCGTTTTTGGATTTGTTGGATTGGTCGAGTCGATAATCCGAAAAATGAAAATCGAATTGGGAAGTGACGCGCATGTAATCGCTACCGGAGGTTTGGCGCAATTAATAGCTCCAGAAACAAATTTAATTGAATTTGTGGAACCAAATCTTGCACTAATTGGTTTGAAAAGGCTTTATGATATTCATTGTCGAAATGAATAACCACAAAATCAATTAACTCTCAGTCAAAATTGCATATCCAACTACGCCTGATCCGGCATGAACTGATAATCCGGCAGTAAATTCTGCGAAAATGACATCATCCGGACAATTAAAGTTTTCTTTCATCATGCTGAATAGGTTTTGTACACCGGCAATATTATTGACATGAATCATGGCGATCTTTTCGATTTTTTTATCTTGAACCGATTCCTTCAATAACTCAATCAACCGTGTTTCAGCTTTTTTTTGTGTCCGTACTTTTTCCAGTAGGTCTAATTTACCTTCTTTGACCGTTAAGATTGGTTTTATATTGAATGCATCAGCAAAACCTGCAGCTAATTTTCCAACCCTACCACCCATCGCAAGATATTTTAGCGTTGGCAGGACTGCAAAAACGTGAAGGCGGTTACGGACGTCATTAATCGTTTCAAGTATTTCTTCTTTGGAAGCATTTTGGCTGGCTTTTATTGCCGCCTGAAGGACCATAAGACCCTGTCCCATGGAAAGATTAAGCGTGTCAACAACCGTGATGTCTTTACCTGTGAACATCTCTGCTGCTTGCAAAGCCGCATTATAAGTTGCGCTTACTTTGCTCGAAACAGTCAGACAAATGATGCTTTCAGCCCCGGAATCAATTGCTTCCTGAAATACTTTTTGAAATGCACCGGGGGCTGGTGCAGATGTTGTGGGTAATTTATTCTTTCTGTCGATCAGTTCGAATAATTCAAAATCGTTGATATCAACATTCGTCGTGTAGGATTCTTCATCAAAGTGAATCGTAATCGGTACTTGCGGGATATTGTATTTTTTGGCTAAAGCTGGTGGAAGGCTGGAATCGCTATCAGTGATTATTGCTACTTGGGGCATATTATGGTTTCCTCAAATTTAATATAATAGTCGGTCGAACTTTTTAAGCGGACTATTTATTGTTTATAACACATAAAAAATAATTTGGATGTAAAATATGGCCTGTTTCTCAAGAACCTGAAATCATTTTTCTTGTTGCAATTGCCTTCCCATCATGGAAAAGTCCAACCCGGTCGGTTCCTGAAAAATTCTCAACCCAAAGTTTTGTGCTGCAGAAACAAGATGATCAAAAATATCTGCCTGGATTAGTTCATACTTCGTCCATTCGGTTGTTTTGGTAAATGCATAAATTTCTATTGGCAAACCTGTAGGTGTTGGTGATAATGAACGGACGAGAAACGGCATATTTTCATGAAAAATATCTTCTCTGTTTCGCAAGTAAGAATCAATATATTTTCGAAATACCTCTATGTTCGTGATTTGCGGGCCATCTAATGGGGAATCAAAATGGTCTGCGTGGGCAAGTTGATAATCTTGCAGTTTCTTGATTTTTGAATCAATATTTTCTTTGATCAGGTCGATCTTTCTGAATTCTTCAAGTGTTGGTGCATCACAAAACTTGATACTAACCATATCAACCGAAAATGAACGTTGAATCCTTCTGCCACCACTTTCCTGCATACCACGCCAATTCTTATATGCAACATCAATAATTTTATATGTCGGAATAACCGTGTATGTCATATCAAAATTTCTTATTTTAATCGTGTGAAGATTTACATTGACAACATCACCATCAGCACCGTAACTTGGCACTTCTATCCAATCTCCTTCTTTTAAAAGATCATTGGCAACTATTTGGATACTGGCAACTAAGGAGAGAATTGTATTTTGAAAAATTAATAACAGAACTGCCGTTAATGCACCCAGACCTGTTAAAAGAACTAAGGGTGATTGGCCGGTAAAGAGTGTGATACTTAAAATGATGGCAACAAATATGAAAAAAATCTTTGCTAAATCAAGGTAACTCTGAATGCTTACACCATTGTAATTACTACTTTTTTCATAAAGGTCATTCGCTGCATCCAAAACCGCATGTATTGTTAGGAGACCAAGCCAAAGAATTAAGAACAAGCTCCCTTTGCCGAGAATGGATTGAATTTCCGGGAAAAGGGGTGAACTGGCATAAAGGATAGTTAATGGTGCAAACCAAGCCAGGCGAAATGGTTTTAAATGTGAAACTAAAATGTCATCTTTTTTATTACTCGACCTGGCAGTTAAGTAAATGATCCCGCGGGCGACGACTTGTCGTGTAAATACAAATGCAATTAGACAAATTAAGATCAATCCTGCGACAGCTAAACCAGGATTACCCGTGACCCATTCGGATAAAACAAATGGATTCATACACCCTCCCAAATTAATAGATAAATCCGATCAAAAATATAGATTAATATTATCCATTTGATATGGGGATCAAATTGAATTGTATAAGCCTGTTGTGTTAAAGGTAAATTAGTAAATAAAAACCAGGTTTTGATTTTTGGCGACTTTTGGGACACCATTTCAAAACCTGGTTGGCTAAATTAACTTAATGGTTATTGATTAATTTTTGACCATGTATCCCGTAATCCGACTGTCTGATTAAAAACGAGGTGGGATGTTTTACTTTCCAGATCGGTACAAAAATACCCTAATCGTTCAAATTGATACTTTTCCCCAATCTTTGAGTTACCTAATGACGGTTCGACTTTACAATTAGAAATGATTCGCAATGAATCGTGATTTAAATTGTCCAAAAATGTCTTACCTTCTTCAACATTATCTGGGTCAGGGCGGTTAAATAATCGGTCATAGATTCGCACCTCTGCATCCAAAGCCGACTTTTCAGAAACCCAATGGATTGTGCCTTTTACTTTGCGACCATCCGGGGAATAACCACCGCGGGTTTCGGGATCATAGGTACAATGGACTTCAGTAATTTCTCCATCGGCATTTTTTACGACGTCAGTACATTTGACATAGTAACCATAACGAAGACGTACTTCCTGACCGGGAGACAAGCGGAAATATTTCTTGGGAGGTTCTTCCATGAAATCATCTTTTTCTATTAACAGCACTTTAGAAAAGGGTATTAACCGTTTTCCCGCGGATTCATCTTCCGGGTTATTGATTGCTTCCAATTCTTCGATTTGGTTGTCAGGATAATTGTCAATCACAAGTTTTAAGGGATTTAAAACGGCCATGACACGAGGTGCAATTTTATTCAGATGGTCTCTAACACAGAACTCCAACAAAGAAATATCAGTAATGCTCTCATTCTTTGCTACACCAGCTTTGTCTATAAAAGTCAGAATTGCTTCGGCAGTATAACCTCTCCGACGCATACCGCAAATAGTGGGCATACGTGGATCATCCCATCCATTGACATGTTTGTTTTCAACCAGCATCTTTAAAAATCTCTTACTCAATATCGTATAAGTGATATTCAGTCGCGAAAATTCAATTTGTCTTGGGTGAAAAATTCCAAGTTTTTCAATAAACCAATCATAAAGAGGACGATGAGCTTCATAAGCAAGATCGCAAAGTGAATAAGTCACACCTTCAAGAGAATCAGATTGTCCATGTGCAAAGTCATACATCGGATAAATGCACCATGTGTCTCCGGTTCGATGATGGTTCGCATGTAGAATGCGATACATAACCGGATCACGCATATTGATGTTTCCGGAACTCATATCAACCTTCGCCCGCAAAACTCTGGTCCCATCCGGGTATTTTCCATCGCGCATACCAAAAAACAATTCAAGATTTTCTTCAACAGAACGATCACGATACGGGCTGTTTTTACCAGGTTCGGTTAATGTGCCTCGGTAAGTACGAATTTCCTCGGGGCTTAGATCATCGACATAAGCATCACCTTGCTGGATTAGTTGCACTGCCCATTGGAAAAGTTGGTCGAAATAATCTGATGCGTAAAACTCACGCTCTTCCCAATCAAAACCCAACCAATGGATGTCTTCTTTGATTGCATCCACAAATTCAGTATCTTCCTTAACCGGGTTGGTATCGTCATAGCGCAAGTTCGTTTTCCCGCCGAATTTCTGAGCAATGCCAAAATCAATACTGATTGCTTTTGCATGCCCGATATGTAAATATCCATTTGGTTCGGGTGGAAAACGGGTATGAACGCTTTCGAATCGACCATTTTTTAGGTCTTCTTCAATCGCTTCAATAATAAAATTTGTTGGGGCAGGTGCGTCACTCATTTGTTTCTCCGGGTCGTGAATTATGCCTGTAAATTCTAACCTTCTTTCCGGTTTGGTGCAACTCAATCATTAGCCAGGACCCTTCTGGAAATCAAATGCAATGATATACTCTTTTAAAAATATTGAGGTGCGCCGTGAAATCAATTCAACCATTGTTTGAAGACCTTTTGGATTATGAGAGCCGAAAGATTTTTAATTCTTTCAAGACTCCTTTCCAAATCCAGGAGTATCTGGATGATATTCCTTATGTTGGTGAAGAGCTCAATCGCAGCCCTTTACTTGTTATGCAGGATCGTCAATCCCATTGTCTCGATGGTGGATTGTTGGCTGCACTCGCTTTACGTAAGATAGGTTATTCTGCAAGAATTATCGATCTTGTTCAAGAGCCAGGAATTGATGATGATCATGTACTGGCGATTTTTCAACATAATGGATTATATGGCGCATTAGCAAAAAGCAATTTTGTAGGGTTGCGATTTAGAGAACCTGTTTATTCCAGTTTGCGGGAATTGGTAATGACGTATTTTGATGTTTTCTTTAATGTGGATGGCATTAAAACTTTAAGAGGGTACACACGCCCAATTCATCTGGATGCGTATGATCGGTTTAATTGGCAAACGGA
>CAZPIM010000015.1:19090-20222 GCA_964586385.1 uncultured Anaerolineaceae bacterium | reverse complement strand
AGATCAGCATGAATTCCAAAATGTGCAATTTTGAAAATCGGCGCATTTTCATCCCGGTTGATTGCAATGATTGTCTTGCTTTTATTCATACCAACCGTATGTTGAATTGCACCGGAGATTCCACAAGCGATGTATATTTCAGGTTCAACTACTTTCCCGGTTTGGCCAACTTGTAAATCATAGGGAGCGAATCCAGAATCTACCAGTGAACGGGATACAGCGACACTCCCGCCCATACTGTCTGCTAGATTTCGGAGTAGATGCATCCCCTTTCTTACTTTCCATTTGTCCGATTCAGTTTGAGATATTCCAGATGGAAGTGGCGAAGGATTATTGAGCAAGCCATGTCCACCCGCAACAATTATTTTTGCCTGATCAATCGGAATAAGATCAAGGAATTTCTCGATGGAGAGAATTTGCCTTGAAGGAGTCGAATATGATGGTGAGATTTGTGAAACAAATGGCTCATTTTCAATGGCCAACTCTTCAGGTTCAGAAAAAGATTTTGCAAGAATGGATATTATAAAAGGAGCTTGTATTAAACGAAAAGTTTGTTTTGCTTTTCCGGAGAATATATTTCTGGAACACAAAATGACGTCACTTTTCACATGAATATCACTTACTTGTGTAAGGATAGGATAATCAAGTTCAATGCTGCATTTAGCTGCCAACTCTAATTCGAGCTTTAAATCAGAAAATAAAACAACATCAGGACGCAGTTTTTTAATGAAATAGATCAATGAGGAAAAAACTGTGTTATTTAATAACTCTTTATACCCGGTTTCCAAAATATGGATTTTATTGATTTGGTATTTTTTGATTCTTTCCTGCACATGTTGGTCATAATTACCAATGAGAATTATTTCATGAGAAGAAGAATGAATAGTTTGAATTTTTTGCGCTGCAGAAACGGACTTCCAATTTGGAACTAGTTGGTGATCAGGGAAATTTAATAAAACCTGAATGATAGAGTTGATTTTCATTTTGCGCCACCAAAAAGTTTACTTTCAAGTTTTGAGACAATTTCCTCCACATTTTCTCCATGGATCATCTCAGTTTGGATAATTCTTTGGGGGATTTCCGTCAAGACATATTCTTGTAAAGATTGATAAACAGGCTGCATGGATAGATC
>CAZPIM010000015.1:9840-18990 GCA_964586385.1 uncultured Anaerolineaceae bacterium | reverse complement strand
TTGTTTGCATCGATTTCGACACGGATCATTGAGTCACAACCCATGGCAAAAGCGTTTCTCAATCCTTTTTCACATTCCTTATGGCCAACTGTTAGGACGATGATTTCACAATCCATTTTTTCTTTTTGGAGAATGGCTGCTTCAATAGCAAATTCATCCCAGGGATTGATTATTTGGGAAGAGTTAACAATTTCTCGTGTGTTTTCTAAAATTTGAAACGATTGTGTTACATCAAATGCATTTTCGATACATACAACAAACTTCATTCATTCTCCAATTTAATTTTTCGCAATACGTGCTCAGAAATATCTTCTATAATGATAGATTTGTCTGCTTTTTGATTTGCTTCAACCATCATTGTTTTACAAAATGGGCAGGCAGTGACTAATGAATCTGATGGAAAAGAAATCAGTTGTTCAAATCGGACCTGGTTGATTGGTGAGCCAGTAAATTCCGTCTCTTTCCAAATTTGTGTTCCACCTGCTCCACAGCACCAGGTGTTGTCTCTTTCATATTGAAGCGAAAATACCTTTTCGTTGCAGTTTTCCAGAACTTTATGCGGAAATTTCGCAGAATCATTAAAGCGACTCAAGTAACAGGGATCATGAAAACTTATTGATTCATGGTTTGTATCTTGGTTTAATATAATTTCATTTGTGTTAATCAATTCCAACAAAAACTGGCTGGAATGTATAACTTCAAAATGACCACCATAACTAGGATATTCTTTTTTTAATGCATGATAACAATGGGCACAGCCAGTCATAATCCTTTTGGGATTAATCTCATTTAATTGTTCAATATTTTGCTGGGCTAATTGACAGTAGAGATCTTCTTTACCCGCTCTTCTGGCCGAATCCCCGGTGCAATTCTCCAGTTTTCCCAGAACAGAATAATTGACTTTTGCCTGTTGCAATATTCTTAATAATGCCAAAGATGATTTTTGGGAAAGGGCATCAAAAGCTCCTGCGCATCCGACCCACCAGAGGATTTCAGGTTCAGGATTTTGTTCGATTGTTGTAATGGTTGTAGTGTTCGCCCAGTCCAGACGGTGTGAATTATCAATTCCCCAAGGATTTGCATATCGATCCAAATTTCTAAACAAAATTTGAAAAGATTTGGGGTATTTATTTTCCATTAAAACCAATTCTCTTCGAATTTGAATAATATCGCTTAATGGGTCAATACCTACAGGACAAATACTCACACAAGCACCACAGGCAGTGCAATCCCAAACCGCTTTTTCCGTGATAGCGAAATCGGTTAATGCTGTCGAAACAAAAGATTCCTTGCTAAAGGATCCATAATTCTGATTTAAATAATAACGCTTGTTTATTTCATACGCAGCAGGGGATAGTTCGGATCCGCTGATGTAGGGCGGACAAACATTTTGGCAACGACAACACATTATGCAGGCATAAGCATCCAGGATGGCTGTACCATCCATCTCTTCCAACTTGTTAGCACCAAATGATTGTTGGTTTTCATCTTCAAAATTAATAGATTGAATTGATGAAAATGAATTTTCATCTTGTCTAAATATGTATTTGATTGGAGCCATGATCAAATGGAAATGCTTAGTATACGGAAAATACGGTATGAAGACCAATAATGAAAGAATGGATGACCAGCTAAAGATTTTCCAAAAAAAAATGATAAATGGTGAAGGGAACCAAAGAGTAGATAGAGAATTCGTAATTGGTAACCAATATGTGCTTGGCAGGTAAACAGTTTTAAGTGATTCAGCCAGGATTCTACTAAAAACATGAATAAAAATGAGCATTAAAACGATGGCTGAATCCCGATTGATACTTTGCCTTACATTTGGCAACAATTTGACGTTACTGCATATCTCAAGATCTTTCCGAAAAAATATCCTTCTTAATGCAAAATAAAAAACTCCCAGGATAATTAACCCACCAAGAATATCTACTGCAGGGAATACGATTTCAGAAAAGCGCTTGGGAAATGAGAAATTCGGGAAGAATTTTGTCAGGATATCATAGACATTGACGAAAAGAAAGAGTAAAAATCCCCAAACAATAAAAAGATGTGCGATATTTGTCCAAAAGCGTGTTTTCCAGGTTGATACAAGCAGGATTACTTTTTTGATGAGCGTATTGACAATGTTTTTAATAGAGATTTTTCGGAAGTTGTTCTTACCACGATTGACAGTTTTTATTATGATTCGATAAGATCGAATCATAGAATAGATCGCTAATCCCAAAAAAACGAATAAAATAAATTTTTCGAAAATTGAAAATTCAATCATACTTAATGTGTCTTTAAACCGAGTTGTTGTGCAATAAGCATCTTTTGCATTTCGCTCGTACCGGAATACAGTTTCGTTCCGATGGCATCCCGTAAATAGCGCTCAATTTCATAATCTGTTGTATAACCATATCCGCCAAAGATTTGAATTGCATCCAGATAAGTTTGGATCGCACTTTCGCTGATCCATAATTTTGCAACCGAAGAGGGTAAGGCAGGGTCATCATTTTCGAAAGCCCAGGCAGCTTTATATAAGAATAATCGGGCTGCCTCTAAACGTACGTGCATGTCAACTATTTTTTGACTGATAGACTGGTTTTCGCTTAATGTTTTTTTGAATTGTTGTCGTTGATTAGCGTATTGAACACACTCTTCCAATTGACGTTGCATGCTTCCAATGAATGGTGCCAGAATTAATGCGCGTTCCCATTGCATAATGCGGGAGAAAATGCGAAAACCCATATTTGGTTTTCCCAAAAGGTTTTCCTTTGGAACTTTACAATTGTCAAAAGTGATGTCTGACATCGGGGAGGTTCTGGTACCCATTTTATTTGTTTTGGATTCAACCGATAAACCTTGCGTGTTTTTCTCGATTAAAAAAGCATTTATACCGGCAAATCCATATTTTTTATTCGTCGTTGCAAAAACCAGAAAAAAATCTGCAATAGGTGCATTGGTGACAAAAGTTTTTCTTCCATTCAGGAAATAGAAATCATCCTTTAATTCTGCTTGGGTGTCCATGGACATTGCATCTGAACCAGCTTCCGGTTCGCTGATTGCATGTGCCCCGACCCATTCACCTGAGCATAATTTGGGTAAATACCTGTTTTTCTGATTTTCATTACCATATAACAGGATTGGTGTTTCAACTGCCCAAATGTGCGCTCCCAATGACAGAAAAATTCCAGCCGACTTGCATCCATAGCCAAATCCTTCCAGCGTATAAGCACTTGATAGCGGATCCAACCCAAGCCCACCGAATTCTTCTGGTATTGTTAATCCTAAAAGTCCCATTTGACCGAGAGCACGCCATTTTTCTTTCGAAAAAATACTCTCCTGATCTTCATAGATAAGGTCTTTATTTAATTTCGATTGGGCAAAAGCGACTGCTTGTTGATACATCGCTTGTTGGTCATTATTCCATGTAAAGTCCATATTCACCTTTTACTTGATTGACTTTAAAAAAACGCTTCCTTAAATTATATGGAAGTTTAAAAATACAATCGAATTTTGGGAATTGATTTATTGAAATTACAAAAGATATTGCTGTTGATTGAAATTAAGATAATTTTGGAGATGATTTTGCCAAATTTTGGGAGTTAAGGTCAGGTTAATTAAATAAATTTATTGAGTCCTGAAGATTTTTTTTGATCGAAAAATTGATTTGGCTAAGTTCTTTTTTAAATGCATTAATTTGCTTTTTTCCCCGGCCAGATTCTACAAGAACTAAATTTTTTATACCGCTATTTATACCGGCTTGCAGATCTGTAATTGCATCACCGACCAACCAGCTATTTTCTAAATCCAACGAAAATTCTTTTTTTGCTTCAAAAATTAAACCGGGTCTTGGTTTTCTGCAATTACATTTTTCCTCTGGTGCATGAGGACAAACAAAAACGCCATCGATCCTTCCGCCACACTTAGTAAAAACGGAGATAAGCCGATCGTTGATATCCTTCATTGATTGGAAAGACATAAGCCCTCTACCGACTGCGGATTGATTCGATAAAATGATGATCTTGTATTCCAATTTCGCAAGCAAAGATAAAGATTGGCAGGTTGATCTATAAATTTTCACATCCTCCCAGGAGCGTACATAATTAGCCCGATTATGGATTAACACACCATCCCGGTCGAGAAATATGGCTTTATTCATTGATTCCATTGTGTTATTTACCGAATGCCATAATCCAGGGTTAAAGTCGGTCTGGCTGCTGCATTCCAATCATCCACTTCTGAGGTACTGAAATATTTTCCGGAATGATACGCGCCATCAGCAGAGTAAAGCACTAAACTGATTGTATCTTCCCCCAGGGCGATTGCATCATTTATCGCTTTTGTAATATCCCACTCATAGGGTACGCCAGGCCACCCTGGAAAAAACTCCTCAGGATACACCCAGACCTGACTAATGTTTTCCTGAAGTATGGGAGCATTATTCCAGTTTAGCGTATTTTCTGACCAATTGTCATCGGAAACGCCAACCTGTATCAAGGACCGGTACGGTTGAAAAACAGGATCATCCCAATCCCCGGAGTTCCCGTATAAGTGCAGCTTTAATGTCGCTTTGATTAATGAATTGCCTTGCGGCATATCGGGAATTGGAAACTTGATAAAATATTTGGAATAACATGGCCAATCAGCTATATCTCTTTGGTTCTGAATAATTGCAGTGTAATTTTCGGTTGGAGTGTATACCTTTTCTCCCCATTCTGTCCAAAAATTCAAACCAGTTCCACAAATCGTATGTCCACCCGGGCTGGCATCTGGCACCAAATAGCCATTTAAGCCTTCCCTAACGACCAGACTGCCCTGAATTGTTGCATCCGAAACCGTGTTTTGTAATAACCCGAACGAAACCTTCCCCCAACTCAGATTGTTCATGTTGTCAAATTCAGGAGGCCAAATTCCTGGTTTTATATCGGTCGTATTTTGGTAATCTCTGTCGTATGCGACAATTCCTAATTGCCAAATCGTACCGTTTTGTGGTTTTTGAGAAAGACCCAAAGACGTATATGGAATTCTGAAACTTAAATTCCAGCCACGATCATCGTCCGGGTCATTCATGCCCGGACCTCTCCACATTGCTACGGTAGAAAAAGGTATATTTTCAGAATTCCAATTGGAGCCATTCCATTTATAAGACTGCTGATAATCAGACCGTATGGCTTCAAATGGCGCTAACCCGGCATCAAAACGGAAACTTTGATTCGTTATTAGTTGGTTTCCATTCCCTGGCATGACATAAAGAGCAACAGAGTCCCATTCTTCAAGATTCATCGAAGAGGGACTGTTGTCGTACCATAATAATCGATCAAATAAAGCAGTATATACAAACAAGGCTTCGTCATTGTATGCAATGCGAACATCGGTGTAATTATCGTTTACTTTTACTTTTCCAAACCAAAAAACCGTCATCTCCGGTAACGAATCAGCCGGTATATCTGCTTCATCAATATACGGAATATGAATTGTTGGGACATCTTTGGGTTCAACAGGTGTTGTCTGATCACCATTCTTCAAAAAGGGAAGATAAACAGTGAAATCATCGCCGGATGTAATTGGAATAAGTTGTTCCGATTCAGGGCGACAAGATGTAAGGAAAATGATGAGAAGCGCAAGAATTCCAAGCAGAAAACCCCAATTGAGTTTTCTGAATTCTTTTTTTTCCATTAAAGCGATTCCCTATGGTTTCTTGGACGTATTAACAATTCTTTTCGGAGGTGTGATATTTTCAGGCGATTTATTCACCTTAGGTATGGCAGTAAGTGACTTCGGTTTCTGGTAGTAACTATAATAAGAAGATCTTTGTGCACTACCATTCATCACAAACCCGACAACCTTTGCTTTTGCCCGCGTTAATTGAGCATAAGCTGTACGAAGAATGTCTCGTCTTGATTTTCCTGGACTTATTACAATTAACACTGCATCCACTTTCGTAGAAAGTGAAATAGCATCAGAAGTGATAAATGGTGGTCCATCAATGATGACAACATCAGCAGCATTTTTTAATGTTTCGAAGATTTTTTCTGTTGCCACAGAACTTAACAATTCGGAGGGGTTAGCAGGTGTTTTTCCAGCTGGTAACAAGTAAATTTGGCCATTAAATAAAGAAACTAAATGCTGGCTAATCGAGTCTCGACTTGATTGTAACAGGTCACTTAAGCCGGTTTCTTTCTGAAGAGAAAATTTTTGTTTGATCGTTGATTGATAAAAATCCGCATCAATTAAGATTACTCTTTTGTTGGATTTTGCCAGAGAAAGGGCTAAATTCATCGAAACTGTCGTTTTGCCTTCAGAAACACCAGGAGATGTGACTAAAATGGTCTTAATGCTTTTCCCTAAATCCATAAACTCCAAATTATTTCTTAACGAGCGATATGCATCCGTAATCGGAGAGAAAGGCTGATCATTTACATAGCTCAATGGGTTTTCTTCTTTGGAAATTCTTGGAATTTCCCCTAAAAGTTGGGCATTGATTATTTTTGCAGCTTCTTCAGGTATATTGATTGTTTGATCAAGCCATTCCAGTAGGAAAATCCCGATCGCAGCTAAAAGCATGCCTACCAGCGCTGCCAACCCTGAGGTTATTATTTTGCTGGGACTGATGGATTTTCTTGGTACTTGTGCAGGCTCAACAACGGTTAATGAATTTAATGCGCCTTTTGATGTGCTGGAGAGTAAAGAAGCATATGTGTCCTGTAATGTCGAGAGTTTTGTCTCCAATGCGAAAATTTGTTGTTCTGTGCTTGAAATTTGGGAGGCGGAGCTTAAGGTTCCTAGTTCAAGTTTTCTCTGTTCAATTGTATCCTGTGTCGATTTAATATCGGATTGTAAAGTTGATAATTGTTCATTGATAAATTCCTGGCGTTCCTGTTCATCAGAATTTATGCTCGTGGGTGCACTTAGGATTAATTGATTTGCTAATTCTTCTGCAACAGCTTTTGCCCGAAGTGGATCCGTGTCTGTGACGGTTATTTCGATTAATTGTGTATCTGGCAAGGCCCGGACGGTGTATTCCGGAAGCCAGTCCATTTCCAGGGCTTTCATCGTCCCCAATCGAACTGGTTCTCGGGCACCCATATCTGCATAAATTCCTGCTAATTGTTGTTCAAGAAAAAATTGACTAGAGGAAGGGTTCGGATTATTTATTGATTGGCCAATAATAAGCGTTGTGCGTGATAAGTATTGGGGAGCTTGTGTCAATGAAATCGCAAAACTAATGACACCGGCAATTACACCAGCAGCAAGTATCAACCAACGCCATTTCCATAAAGGAGCAAAAATTGATTTTAATTCCATAAAAACCTTCCCAAATTAATCCAGAATAATAATGAATAGTTAAATTATAACGAAAATAGTGACAGAGAAAATCAAGAATATAAACTATCCAATTATTTGATCGCGTCCTGGTAGATCCCGACTAATTTTTCTGTCGCAATTTTCCAGGTGTGATGATTTTCAACAAACAAGCGCCCTGCATTTCCAATTTTTTCGCACCGGTCCGAATCGGATAATAAACCAATCACCGCATCGGCGAATGATTGCGTATCCTCTGCAGACAACAAATCTCTTCCCGGTATTGCAGATAAGGCTTGTAATGCGATCGGAGATGCAATAACGGGGGTTGAGCAAGCCATTGCTTCCAGAATTTTATTTTGGATTCCTGCACCATAAGCCAGGGGAGCGACCGCAATCGTCGCATTCATTAAATATGGTCGGATATCATCGACATATCCAGTCACAAGGATTCTAGGGTCACTCCCGAAGTTGATGATTTCCTGTGATGGATTTTGACCGACGACCCAAAGTTTGACAGATGGTTTTTTTTGCCAGATGAGGGGCATAATTTCCAAAACTATTTTTTCAACCATGCGTTGATTGGCATGATAGCTCATTTTTCCACTGATCACGAGAGTGTCTTTTTCGCGAGTCCTGGTTTGGGTTACGCCAAAATATTCCAGATCCACACCATTTGCCACGACATTAATATCTGCTTTAAGATTTTCTTTTTGCAGTAATTCATAAAAAATTTGCTGATCTTTTTTGGAAGTGACCAGAACTTTATTGAATAAACTGGCAAAATAAGGCTCATATTTTGCTGTCCGGTTTGTTTCAAATTCAAGAAACTTTCTTCCCGCCCACATAGGATGTTGTTTGGCAGCCTGGCGAAACAAATGTGTAATGGAATCGACACTGTCCCATACCATATTTATTCTGGATCGAGGATTGTTTATTAACAGATTTCTTCCAAATTCCACCGATCGTAAATGTTCGAAATGAATTAGATCGAATGAACCCTTATCATTGAGAATGAGATCAGAAAGCTGATTTGCCATTTTTTTGTTGAAACCATATGCAGATTGAAGTGGTTTTTTTGTGAGTAAACAAAAAGAACAATTAACAATTGCCCTGAGTTTTGTTAGAGGGAATGCGTAAATATTTTGGCATATTGATTTTAATTCTTCACCTGGAATTAATTTATCCGGTGAATCATAATAAACTAAAGTGACTTTGTGCCCCAATTTTGATAGATACCGGATGAATTGATACGGACGAACTCGTACGATATCTGGCCGGTAGGGAGTTACGAAAATGATATTAAGGTTTTGTTTTGTTGGATTCATATTTTGTGGACAAAAATTGAACAAGTTTCGACAGACTCAGACTGGCAAATACCAAAAATAGTGCATCAATCGGTAAACGGTAACGAACTAAACTCCAGGTAAGGATATGAATTCCACTGTAGATTATTCCAAAACCAAGAATTGGGCAAATTGGCGAGTCGAAAAAATTTGACTTACTTTTAATCAAAGATTTTAAACTTAACCAAATACCAAAAATCATGAAGGGCATTGCAAACCCAAAGCTCGTTACTCTTGTGACATTGCTTATCAACGAAGAATCTTTTGAAGGTAGAAATTCAAATAGAATCGGCACACGACTTAAAGATAGCAATGCATATTGTCCCGGGTTTTCTCTTACAAACGATAATCCGCGCTTTAATAACTCCGAATCGAGAGCTGCTTCATCCAGACCCTTTAACTCAATTGGCAACATCTCTAAATAATTTCCCATTTCTGCTGGCATGATTCCTACGAATTTTGTCCCATAAATCGGGTTATTTGACCAAAAAAAGGCAAAACCAGCGTTTGTATT
>CAZPIM010000015.1:7655-9740 GCA_964586385.1 uncultured Anaerolineaceae bacterium | reverse complement strand
TGGTTGAAGAATTCCAATAACGATGGATTGTATGATCCTGGGAATAATCGGATTCGCTCCGAATAATTTGTACACTACTGTCAAATAAAATGTATATAAGTAGCTCCAATGGGCAGTCGGCTCACCCGGTTGAGTGGCTGGCCACCAAGGTCTGTCAAAAGAAAAACCAAATCCATCCAGAACTCTTTGGGCTAAGGTGTGGTACGTTACCTGATCCGCAATACCGGGCATGCTTTCAACTTTGTTTCCTAAAAAAATGGAAGCGAATATCCGGACTAAGATCGAGATGGTAATAATCGCAAATAAAATTTGCTTTTCCGAAATTTTTGAAAATTTATTCATAGGCTTTTGCTTTATTAATATTTTGGTAAACGTGATCCAATTTCTCAAAGACTACTTTCCAGTCATATTTGCTTTCCACAAGTTTTCTTCCGGATAGGGCAATTTGTTGTAACCGAGATCGATCCTTAATTAATTGAACAATGGCTTGAGAAAAATCCATCGGATCATCCCTCACAATAACGTCTTTATCGTTTTCAGCATCTATTCCTTCCAGACCAACAGTGGTTGTTATGATTGCTAATTGTCTTGAAAATCCTTCTAAAATCCTGACGCGCATTCCACCTCCAGCTAAGACCGGTACGATTAATAAAGCTGTCTTTTCCAGATAGGGTGTTAAATCCGCCACATATCCGGTAATTTCTATCGCAGGGGAATAGGTTTTTGCTAATTCGTAAAAATCCCTCGGAGGGTTTTTTCCAATAATAGTTAATGTCACTTGCGAAATCTCATTTAAAACAGTTGGAAAAACTTCATTGATAAACCATCGAATCCCATCCGCATTTGGCGGGTAATGGAGAGTCCCGATTGTCAGGAGCTGAAAGGAAGTTGAAGAAAAATGAATTGGGGATAAGGTTTTTGTATCCACCGCAATTGGAATGACAGAGACCTTTCTATCTTTTTTATTTTTAGATGCTATTTGTAAAGCAGTTGAATCAATTTCTGAAACAGCTAATGTGTGATCAAAATGATCCACCAACCAACCTTCATAATTGCGGATCTTCATTTTTTCCAGTAACAATAAAGGTCTCAATATGGAGGGGATATGTGACTGCATGCGATCCATAATTGTCCAGGTTGCATTATGGGCATCAAACAACAAACGAGGGATATTCCTGCTTTTTTCATTTTTTGCTAATTGTGAAGCTTGCCATGCAAACTGGGCCATGCTCAATTGATCAGCATGTATCACATCGTAATCATTTTCAAAAATTAACTTCCGAATCGCATTTTTCATTTCAGGGAGGTTATCGCGCTCAACAAGAAATGGTTTCCCGGAGAATATCGATTTAATTCCGTAAAAAAGGTCATTAATTCTTTTTCTGCGCATTGGAACGATGATTGTCTTTTCGCAAATTTCAGAAACAATCGGAACAAATTCAATTTCTTCTTCACGAACAAATGAAACAAGATGGATTTGATGTCCAGCTTGGGCTAGATGTTTCAAGACCTGCCATGTTTTTACACGGGGACCTGCATTGGGAGGATAAGGAAGGATTTGTGTCAGAAATAATATGCGCATAGGTTTAATCAATAACCGGAGACTTCCTTAACCAAATTTAAGTAATTTCTTACGAGGTTTTGGCGGGCAGTTGTTTTTTGAAAAATATTCAAAATTTTGCCGATAAAGATTCTCAACAAAGATGTCTCGAAAAGTATGATTTTATACAAGGTTGTTTTCGTCGCGCCATAATGTTTACGGAAGAATTGAATTTTGGTTTTATACAATTCTAGAAACATTTCGGTTTTATTTTGTTTGGTTGATTGACCGCCAAAATGTACTACTACAGAATTAGGTACGTAAACATTCTTCCATCCGGCTTTTTTCAAACGGTAATTTAGATCAACTTCTTCCGTATAAACAAAAAACGATTCGTCCAATAGTCCAACTTCATTCAATGCCGACTTTCGGAGCAAAAGACTGGCTCCTTGAATGTTATCCACCGGATAAGTCAAGCTTTTATCCCATTGATCCATCGGATATTGTGTTAGCGGAAAAAGTTTTTCTAAGTGGTGTAACCGGAT
>CAZPIM010000015.1:0-7555 GCA_964586385.1 uncultured Anaerolineaceae bacterium | reverse complement strand
AAGGGAATCAACCAATCACCAAGAAAAGCAGCCACTAAAGTTCCGGCTAATCCCCCAATCGCTGTGATCACAAAGCTGTTTTCAAATGGCTCTAATGGTGATTTTAAGAGTGAGAATCCGAGTTTTGTAGTTTCGATTGCCCACCAAATAAAAATTCCAAAGCCTACCACACCTAGTTGTGCCATCAGATCAATATAGTTATTGTGTGAATTGAAGCTTACCGAGTAACCCATGATGTTATAAAAAGGGGTATAAAAATAGTAATTCGCCGGTCCGACTCCGAATAACGGGTTCTTTTCGATGATTTGAAACATAATCTTCCAGGCTTCCAGGCGTGTTACCATGCTGTATTCATTATCACCAACAAACACATAATTTTGAATGATCTGAATACGAATTATCAGGATAATTCCAAATAAAAATAGCCCTATAAATCCAATTTTTGGTTTCGTCAGGAAGATAATTGCAAAAACTGCGGCCATTGCCGGAAGCCATCCGGATGCCCAGGATTGTTTGGTAATCAAAACATTAAAGATGCCAGAGATTGCGATGATCAAGAAACCAATCCGGTAGATTGGTTTTAAAGCAGTATTCATCCAGAATTGTCCAAAAGATAGTGCAATTAACCAGGTCCAAAAGAGACTATCTACAACAGCGCGTTGAAAAATCCGATTAATATAAGGTCGAAGTGGTGGGAGGATGAACCCAACGGAATAAATTCCACCAATTATGATAAAAGTGAAAACCATTGTTTTCAACCAGATTGGTTTTTGCATCCGATGGGCAGCCGTAATAAATGCACCCATGCTTAGAACCATGACGATGATTTGACCTATTTGGGCAAAAATGGAAGCAGATTTTGTTGGATACCAATCCAATTGTCCAAAACCAAAAGAGATCAACGTGGCAACAATAAACAATAGGGCGGCATAAATGCTACGTTCGGGAATAATTTTAATTTGTCGTTCAATAATTAACATTTCAACTAACCAAGCGCCTAAAAGTAAAGCGGTCATCAATATTGCGCTGTTTATTTTCGTTTGCGTCCCAGTCGAAATTGAAAATGGGACTAAAATGGCAGCAATCATTAATATCGGGAAACCGATACCCGGAAGGCGAATAAAAAAAACGATCCCAATTATTCCTAACAAACCTGCAACAATTAATATGGCTGGTAAAGATTGCCTTGCAATCATCGGTGCAAGCAGGATGGAGGCAACAAAAATGATGGATGGCCAAAGATAATTCTGCCAATTTGGGAAACGATCTTTAATCCCCGTTTTTATAAAAGTCGAGCTCTTCATGTTTTATTTCTATCCGATTCGAAAAATAACAAATGATCAGAAAATTTATTTTCAATGATTTTCCAATCGTACACTTTTTTAATAAGGGCACTTGCGTTTTGTTCAAGGTTTTTTCGAGTGATTGGATCATTTAACAATTGAATAACGGCTTGGGCGAAATCTGCCGGAGAATCTGCAAGGATGGTATGTTCATTATTTGTTACTTCCAGACCTTCAGCTCCTTTGGTTGTCGAAATAACTGCTGTTCCTAAGGCCATGGCTTCTAATATTTTTAATCTTGTTCCAGCCCCTTGTCGCAATGGGACTACACAAATCTGGCACTTAGCAACAATAGGTCTTATATCATCCACATAACCAGTAAAAATAATATGATCTTTATGAGGAATTTGTTCCAAAGATACGCCATCGGTTTTACCGGTAACAATCAATTTCGTTTCAGGTTTTTCAGCTAATATTATTGGAAATATGTCAGTCATAAAAAATTTGACTGCGTCAAAGTTTGGGTGATATGTTAAAGCACCATTGTAAATCAACAGCTCTTTTTCTTTTTCAATTTGGAAAGGATGATTGATTTCCAGATCTACACCATTAGGAACATTGATGATCTGATCTGATGTGATATCTGTATATTGCTGAAGTCTTTCAACATCCAGTTTTGATACGACCAGGCATTGATCAAAGGGTTTATAAACGTTGTTTTCATAATTCTTGAATTTAATGTAAGCTAACCATCTTCGAAATTTTTGCAGGATATTTCTGGAGAATCTGATATCTTCCCTTAGCATGATGGCGAGAAGATTGTCTATATCCACGATTCGCTTTACGTTTTTAATTTTTAGTGCATATGGAGCGGTTACAAAAGTGAATGCGAAAACTAAGTCAGGTTGCAACTCTTTTGCTGTATTAACGACCTGCTCTTCCATTTTTTTGTTGTATCCAGCGTATACTGCGGCTGGCTTAGGAGAAAAGAAACCTAAAATAGTTTTTAATTTTGAATACTGAAATGGTTTTTCAGGCACGATTATTATGTTTTTTATAAATTGACTCATTTGTTCAACCCATTCTTTTTGTATAGGTTGATCTTCATACGAAATGAGGGTTAGTTCGTGATCTCTGGCTAACGCACGAATTAAATGGTAGGCACGTATTTTACTCCCTTGATTTTGTGGATAAGGGAACCATGTTGATAAAATCAATATTTTCATTGATCACTTATTCATTGAAAAATTTTTCATATACAGAATTCTTAAAATATTCCCTCAATTCGCCATAATTGGATATCGATTCAGCTAGAGTGAGGGCGGATTGTTTAAATGTGCGAGGTTGAGCAGGAAATGTTGATAAACTTAGAAACCTTTGCACAGATTTTAAAACAGATTCGTAATCATTCGAAAGGTCTTCATAATAAATTTCCAGTTTGGGATGGTGTTGAAATTTTAGATCAGCATCCAACTCCCATTTTCTGGTTTGTTCAAAATCTTTCAAACAATTAATTGGGTCAACATAAACCGCAGTTTGCAGCTCTTTTTCACCGGAAATATTCACCCAACTGTCGTTTTGACTTGCTCGAATTCTTGAGATATGCGTTTGTAACAGGTTTTTTCTTTTAATATGTAAAATGTGGAATTCTTGGTCATCTACCAAATGCCTCCAAATATCCAGGAAAGGAGGATTTTGTGCATGGTAATAAAAAAGTTTAAAACCCACAGCCCTAATATCTAATGGATATTTTCGGAATAAATATTTGTTTAAAAATTGAACGGGATCTTTCTGATACATATCGATGACAGAAGCATTTGTTTCAAAATTTGCAGAATCCCAATCAATGCGATCTTCATTTCGGAAAATTTCTCCAACACTGATCACCTGTGAATTGTTGTTGATTAAACCACGCAGGAAATTCGAGCCAGTCCTGGAACGCCCAAGGATGATAAATTTTTTGTAATCTGTATGCCCTTTAATTATTCCAAAATTCAAGGCGATTTTTTCCGCTTTTGGTCTCTTCAATGAAATCCATCCTTTAATTTCTTTGATCATCTTATCCTAGTCTTTTAAGCATCAGGATTTTGTGGTTGACGTTTTCCGCTGACCCCATCGTTGCATAAGAAAATCAACAAATCCCTGAATCAAGGCATCCCTATTTTCACGTAAATGCTTCCATTTAGGCAGGATACTCCAGGAAAGCGCAGTTCTAAGCAGCTCAATGATTGTCATAACCCTGGTTAAGAATGATACATGATGTTTCTTATTAAACAGCAGTCTGTTCCTGGTGGCATAATAGGTGACATTTGGTGAAGGTAAATAATTCCGCTGCACACCTTTATGCCATATTTTTGCCTTTGGTACGACAATTGCTTTCCAACCAAACGACTTAATGCGAAAGCACCAATCGGTTTCTTCCCAGTAATAAAAAAAGCGTTCATCAATCAATCCGGCTTGTTGAATCGCTTCAAGGCGAATGCCAATGGCACATCCGGAAATCCAGGGGACTTCAAAAGGCTTTTCATATTGTCCGGAATCTTTTTCGTTTTGCGAAATGTGGATCGAATCACCATTTTTCGTAAAGGAACCACCGGCAGATTGGATGATTTCAGGTTCGTCAAAATGGTAGACCAAAGGGCCGATTATTCCGGCTTTTGAGTTTTCTTTTGCTTCGACCATCATCTCATCCAGTGCATTCTTGTCCAGAACGATGTCTTCGTTCAATACAAAAATCCAATCCGGATTCAATTTGATTGCAAATTCCAAACCAACATTGTTATTTCCTGCATAGCCTTTGTTTTCATTCAATACCAGAACGCTTACATCAGGGTAACGCGTTTTTATTGCCTCAACCGACCCATCAATAGATTTATTATCCAAAACTACGATTTGAATATTTGGATAATGATTCTCTTCAATAGATTGTATACATGCGAGCGTATCCATTTTTCTGTTTGTGTTCAGGATAATGGCGACAATTTTTGGAGAACTGAGATTTTGGGAATTCACTCGATCAACCATGCCTTAGGGAAATTTTTCTCAATTTCGATATTCTCAAATTTGGTACTTTTTCTTGCGCCATGTTTTTTAACCCAGGCTGCCATTTTTTCTAATCCCTGTTCCAAAGAGTGCTTTTCCCTAAAG
Organism: uncultured Anaerolineaceae bacterium; assembly: GCA_964586385.1. Taxonomy (GTDB): domain Bacteria; phylum Chloroflexota; class Anaerolineae; order Anaerolineales; family Anaerolineaceae; genus UBA6170. The sequence goes on along the minus strand of CAZPIM010000015.1, from coordinate 3,125 downwards.
CCGAATACTTTCTCCACTTTTTCATGCGAAGAATAGGCATCCTGAACTTCATTTCTTGCAGGGAGGTGATTGATAGCGGGTTCTTTTCCCATTGCCTTTGCTATTGCGAGGGCAAGTTGGTTGACACTATAGGGCTGATCTGCACCAATATTAAAAATCTGATTGTATGCTATTGGATTTTCTATTGCCTCAGCCATAATGGGCGACAGATCACCGATATAACTAAATGCCCGTGTTTGGTCACCCTCACCGAAAACACTCATGGGTTTGTCCTGAAGAATTTGATTCATAAATATGCCAACAACATTTCGATATTTATCGCCAATATTTTGCCTTTCACCATAAACATTATGCGGGCGAAAGATTATGTAGTTCAAACCAAACATTTCCAGGCACGATTTTAATTCCTGTTCCACTGCCAATTTTGCGATACCATAAGAATCTTCGGGATGTGCTGGGGTATCTTCGGTCATTGGTAATTCAGGACTGGTTCCATACACTGCGATTGAAGAGGTAAAAACAAAACATTTGACATCATTTTTTATTGCGGCGTTGATTAAGTTAATACTGCCCACCAGATTATTTTCATAATTAAATCGCTTTATAAAGTGGCTTAATCCTTCTGCCGCATATGCAGCCAGGTGGTAAACATATTCAAACTTGTATTGGGCGAATATTTGGTTGATTAACTCGTAATTATTGATGCTCCCATGAATAAAATTTGCACCGGGATTTATATTTTCATGAAAACCACCACTAAGGTCATCTAGTACCGTCACTTTGTATCCGCGATCAATTAATTTGTCTGTTACATGAGATCCGATAAAACCAGCACCTCCGGTGACAAGAACATTACTCATACTGCGTCTCCTTCATCTGATACTCAACCAAAAACATAACCGAAAACCTTTTTAAATGGTGACCTTTTCAAAATTTCAATGATTATTAGTGGTCCAAAAATTCCAACCAGAATGAGAATTGGTTGAAAAAAAATTTGATACTTTAATATTTGGGGAAAAAAGTTGTAAATCAATTTTGCCGTGATCGTTAAAAACAATGTGTGTGACAAATAAATTCCAAATGATTTGCTGCCAAGATAATTGATCCATTTTTGCTTGATAATGTTCTTTAAGGAAAATGTAATAAACGTTAAAAGAAAAAATAAAGCATAGAAGTTATCTGCAATAGATTCTCTGGATGGAAACCAATCTCTTCCAGATAAAGAAAGTAATTTTTCCCATTCCCAAACACCAAGCGGGATGAACAAAATACAGATCGATAAAAATACATAGCGGTATTTAGTTATTTTTTCCAAAATAGCCGGATAGTAAAATCCAAAATAAATACCAAAAACAAACCAAAATAAATTACCGGGGAATATCCAGGCTGGCAAAATTTTGGAAAATACTTGTTTTCCGAAATAATCCACACCTAACATACTTGCATATTGACCTAAATGGATGATTATCATCAAAATAAATGAAACAGATAATAAAAGAAATGGTTTTGCCTTGGCGGCTCTGGTTAAAAAAGGAGATAGCAAATAAAGCTGAATAATCAAAGGAATGAAGTAAAATGCTTCGATTGATTTCCCGGTTAGTACCATGGCGATCAATTGTCCAGGAGTATATTTTTCACCAAACACCGTGTTCATGATAATCATAACCACAGACCAGATTAGGTATGGAATCACAAGATATTTTATTCTTGTGAAAATCCAATTCCATTTTGGTGCAGGTTCTTTTCCACTTGCAAAAGCAATGAAATAACCTGAGACGAATAAGAAAGAAGGAATTGCGATAATAATGATTTGCTCGATCAACCGAAGTCCAAAATAGGAAAAGGAACCAAGTTGATCGAAATTTGGCACACTTACTGATCGATATTGATCAGCCCACCAAAACATTGATATGAAACCCCAGCCGGCAGCGTGATATAAGACTGCACCGATGATTGCAATTCCATTTAAAGCTAATAGTTTCTTAATCATAATTTTTTGAATTCAACTTATTCAAGCTAACCGAATACATAACCATAAATGCGGTTAAGAAATGTCTTCCGGAAAAGCCACATACCTAACAAAGGAATGATGAGACCCACTAAAGCGATAATCAACACAAATAACAGGGTTTGGCTTAATAACCAGGGAGCTAAGTGGTAAATTCCGCGTGCTAAATATTCCATCACAGGTATATGACCCAGGTAAATGCCAAAGGATTGTCCACCAATTTTTTCCACTTGATTTCGTAACGGCAGAACCTTGTCTGTGCTTAGAATTGCAAATAGTAATGCAAATGCGTAGGCAGCATCGATGATCGTTTCTCTGGTTTCAATCCAATTTCCACCGGATATTCGTATTAAAAATTCCCATTCAAATATCCCGATCACAAATAATAGCAAAGCGCAAGAATACCAGAGTATTGCCCTGCCTTCAAAATATTTCTTAATTTCCGCCCTGTGGAATCCAATGACCAGACCTAAACAGAACCAGAATAACCTTACAATGAACAACCATTTTGGTAAAAATCGAACGATCAAACCACTGATTTCGTTCTCTGGTTGGAGGATTAAAAGATATTGTAGTAAATGGAAACTAATCTGTAGAATGCCAGTTATTAGCAATAATGCTTTCCAATGATTTTTCGCTAAGGGCACCAAAAATGGTGAAATCAAATAAAACTGGATTAAAAGGATGACAAAATAATAAGCAGGTGTTATGGAACCAGTCAAAAATATTCTCAAAAGATCCGAAACACCTGGCCTCTTACCCTCCAAAAAATTCAAAACCAAAAAAACACATGTCCAAACGAGATAAGGAATGATTAAAAACTTAATTCTATTAAAAATTGATTTCCAGGCAATTGTCTTTTCCTTCCCGGTGTTAAACGCTACAAAGTAGCCAGAAACGAAAAGAAAAATTGGAATACTGAACATAACCAGTTGTTCGATGATGCGTAAAACATAATATGAAACTGATCCAATATTCAAGTATGGATCTGCGCTGGATATCATATACCGGTGTGCCCAAGGAAACATCGCTGTAAAGCCCCATCCACTTGCATGGAACAGGATTACAGAAATGATGGCAATGCCATTCAAATAAAGAAATTTTCTAATCATTCCTA
>CAZPIM010000014.1:41004-47817 GCA_964586385.1 uncultured Anaerolineaceae bacterium | reverse complement strand
TTAATAACCTAAAATTAATAATTACCTTTTATAATTTGTAGACACAAACCCAAAAAGGAGTTTGGCAAATGTTCGATATTTTTAAACGAAAAAATGATGAAGAAAAAATGCGCTCGGAAGGGCGTTTACCCCCTGGTCAATCGTTGACTGCACGATTTCCTGTTTTACATTATGGTCCAATTCCCAATGTAAAGCTGGAAACCTGGGATTTGAAATTCTGGGGTTTGGTAGAAGAACCTCTGACATTATCCTGGGAACAATTCAATCAATTACCAAAAACCAAGCTTCGAATGGATCTGCATTGTGTAACCAGGTGGAGTATGTTTGATTCTGAATGGGAAGGCGTACTTGTACGAACCCTCATTGAAAATGGTATGCTGAAAATTAAACCCGAAGCGCGTTATGTCTTACAGCATGCAGAATATGGGTATACGACCAACCTGCCATTGAGTGTGATGTTACAGGACAATTTTCTCATGGGCACCCATTACAATGGCCAACCGATCACACCCGAACATGGATATCCGCTCCGTGGAGTAATCGGCGCTGTTCCTGGCAGAATGGACTTAGAAACTCCATATCTTTGGAAAGGTGCAAAATGGTTGCGTGGGCTCCAGTTCTTGAATGAAGATCAAATGGGTTTTTGGGAAGAAGCAGGATACCACAATGAGGCGGATGTTTGGAAAGAACAGCGAACGCAATACTAATTGCTATTTTTTCTGTAACCTTAAGGCATAAATTCCAAATCCAAGTCCAACGACAAATACGATGCCGCCCATGATACCCAGGAACGGTGATCGGTTCGCAGTGGTTGGGTCTTCCTGGATTTCTTCCCCGGCAGCGCTTAATTGTGCACCAAAATCAACTGAAGTTATGTCTCCCGCAGTTAATTTCACATTGACGGTTGTCTGCATAGTGGCATTATAGCCCTCCGGTACTGCAACACTGATGGTGTAAGTGTCTTCCGGTAACTCCTCAAAGCAACTCTCGCCTTCACGTGAAGTCTGTTCATTGATCGAAACGCGACCAAGACTATCCTTAACGCTGAGCGCACCACCGTTTAATGGTAGTTCAATTGTTTCGTCATCAATCAATGCGTTGCCATTGATATCATTAAAAAGTAAAACACATAATTCACCGGTGCCATTAAATGGTGTGGGTGAAGGTAAAATGGACGTAGCTGTTGCCTCGGCTCCAACAGTCGGTTGAGGAGCAACAGTTCCTAATAAGAGTTGTTGACCAACGCGCAGAAAAAGACAACCATCACCATCAATATTATTCAACAACTGTAATTGATCCTGCGAGATATTGTTCAATAAAGAAATACTGATGCAGGTGTCATTATCTTTGATGGTATATAGAATTCGACCGTCAGGCTGGGCAGTGGGTGTATAGTAATAAACCTGTATTTGCGAACTTGCCATCACTGGAAGCACAGTTCGAAGCATCAAAACTGCACAAAAAAGAAGAATTCCAGCCAAAAACATCGCAATTCGCTTGTTCATTTGAGGCGATTATATCATAAGCCTTCATGTTCGTTTGTTGCCCGGGAAATGGAAAGAATCAGAAAAGAATTAAGTTGGATCTACTGATTTTTTTTATAGGATTGAAATATTTTTATGAATGAATTGTTTTCTATCGAACCATCATGAAGGAATTCCCAATACTACCTAGTATAATTAATAACGAGTTATCCAACCATTGAAAGGAGTTCGATTATGCCATTAAAAATACTCGTTGGAACGCAATGGGGGGATGAAGGCAAAGGACGCATTGTCGATTTGATGTCCACCGATTCGCAATATGTCGTACGTTATAACGGCGGTGATAATGCCGGTCATACTGTCACCGTTGGTCAGCATATTTTTAAATTGCATTTAGTTCCATCCGGAATTATCCATCCGCATACAATTGGAATCTTGGGAAATGGTCTGGTGATTAATCCAAAATCGCTTTTGACGGAAATCGACATGCTAAGAAGTGCGGGTATTGAAATCAATCCAAGGCGCTTAAAAATCAGTTTTGGCGCACATATCATTACACAGGGACATATTGCTCTGGATAAAGCAAAAGAATTGGCTCGTGGAAAAGGACAAATCGGGACAACCGGGCGTGGGATTGGACCCGCTTATACAGATAAAGCCAGTCGCACAGGCTTAAGAATGTTTGATTTATTGGACTTAAACCAGCTCGTTATGAAGCTACGGGCACATCTTGAACAGGTTAATCAAAGCCTGAAATTTCAATACAATTCCGAACCATTGATTGTGGCCCCGATTGTTGAGGATATGATCGAACGTGCGCGTTTATTAAAACCGTTTATTGCAGATACCGGAGCTATTTTAGACCAGGCAATCCGTGAGGATCAACTGATTTTAGCGGAAGGAGCGCAAGGAATTTTGCTGGATATCGATCATGGCAGTTATCCCTTCGTGACAAGTTCCAATGTTACTGCCACCGGCGTTTTTAGTGGTCTGGGTATTGGCGTTCAACCTGTGGAAAGCGTTATTGGAGCAACAAAAGCTTTTCAATCCCGTGTAGGAGCTGGGCCATTCCCAACCGAATTAGAAGGTGAAATGGCAACCCGATTACGTGGAACCGGGGCAAATCCCTGGGATGAATTCGGAACCACCACCGGTCGCCCGAGACGGGTGGGTTGGTTGGATTTGGTGTTATTGCGTTATGCCAAACGAATCAATGGTTTGTCCGAACTGGTCTTAACCAAGCTGGATGTTTTGAGTGGCATTGAATCGATCCTGGTTTGCACAAATTATCAGGATGAGCATGGGAAACAGTATGAAATGCCTGAATTTGGTGTGTGTGATCTGGAACGTTATCAACCGGTATATGCCCAACTCAAAGGCTGGCAGACAGATTTAACCAAAATTCGATTGTGGATGGATTTACCTGAAGAAGCCAGAGCGTATGTGCGTTTTATTGAAAAACTGACCGGGCTGCCTGTCTCAATGGCATCGGTGGGTCCGGAAAGATCACAGATCATCGTAGTTCCTGTTGAATAGATTTTTTGCATTTGTGCTTTTGATAATAGGGGTAGGGGTTATTTCGGCTTGCTCAGGTTTTGTTCCGGAACCAACGCCGATTATTCCTACGGATACTGCAACTGTTATCCCAACGATCACAGCAACGATTGTTTGGTTTCCGCCAACTGAAACACCAACAGCCATTCCAACCCGCATCGTTGAGCCAACGGCTGAAATGAAGCCGGGTATTGGTGAGGAAATTCTAAGTGATGGCTTTGGGGATCAATTGCAGTGGAGAACAGGAAATTATGCTGCCGGTAACGTAGTACATGTCGATCAATCGGTCATTTTGGCAGTGCAAGAGTCGAAAGGATTCTTGATTTCCTTTTTGAATGAACCTTTATTTGATCAATTCGATTTAAAAGTGACAACAACGGTAAATCTGTGTCGGGGTGAAGATGTATACGGGGTTTTGATCCGGGCTGGTTCTGACTGGGATTATTATCGATTTTTAATCAATTGTGATGGCGATGCCAGGGCGGAAAGAATTCGAAACAGTCAGACTTTGCCACTTCAGGACTGGACACCCACAGGGATTATTCCGGGAGCTCCGGTAACAAATCGCCTGGAGATATGGGCAAATGGCACCGAGATGCGTTTTTTCGTCAATGATGTTTACATTTTCTCCGTTAAAGATCCGATCTTTACGAATGGGCAAATCGGATTATTTGCGCGCAGTGCAGGTGAAACAGCATTGACTGTTAATTATTCAGAGTTAGTTGTCAGCGCATTGGATCTCACGACTATCCCGGTCATAACACCGACTCCATGATCAAATTCTTTGAGCTTGAATCAGAAAACGCTCACCACTTGATTGAAAGGCACCTTGCTTCACAATTAGCTGATGCAGGTTGTAAAGTTGATTCAAATACTTTTCCACAGAAAATCCGGGAATTTGCCATTCACAAACTTTCAAGTAGTAGACAATTGCACCGATATCATGAAAGTTATACGTTATTTTTGCACTTCTTTTGTCCAGGATATCGAATCCGCTTTTTTGTAACTGATTAACTGCAGTTTCCAAATTCCAATTTTCAAATGGAAATGGAATATCCGGTGCAAGATATTGATTTAATTCAAAATTATCCAAGCCACCGACCTGTTGCGTTATAAAAATGCCTCCGGGTTTTAGAATCCGCATTATCTCACCGGTTGAATACGATTCGTGGCGATTAATGATCAAATCAAATTGTTCTTCCCCAAATGGCAGATCATCATCCCGCTCAAAAAAATGTACGCTAATACCATGAGGATCAAGACGTTTTCGCGCAATTTCAAGGTTGGGAAACCATCCTTCTGTTGCGGCAGTAAAAGACGGTAAATTGGGTAATCCGGATAAAAATTCACCGCCACCGGTTCCCATATCTAATAGCGCACTACATTTTGGCAATTGAGAAAGAATAATTTCCCGATAATCCCAGGGTGGTTCCGATTCAAAAAAACGATTATTAAGAAAGTGAAAATCCCAGCCCGAAAAGTGGGCTTGGTTGGATTCATTAATATAGGCTTCAAAAGTTTTTTGATCTGACATTAAGGCTGGTCAAATTGGGCACATGGATCTTGGAATGGTGTTGGTGTTGGGAGAAATACGGCTGATTTGACGACATCCTGTGCCGATGAGACAAATTGCATGGATGGGATATCAAAGTAGAGCGAAGTGCCCTGGCTGGTTTGTATCTCCAGTCGCAGATTTTCTTCATTGATTATCTCGAGGGACCCACTAGCAGTAGGATCATAGAAATATTGATAAATATTCATGCTTTCAATGGAGACAATCACCAAACCCTTTTGCTCTTCCAGATATTGATGTCCTGCATAAACTTCCACAACTTGATCCTGGTAATATCCCCGGAATATATTGTTAATTTTTAAATTTTGGGTGGCCAAAAAATCTTCACGAACGGTTAAAATACCCGTTTCCATAATGGATTTTGAAATGACCACTGGAATCCGGTTGGCACATATTTGCTCTAATGTGAGTTGAGGTTGTGACTGGGCTGTAGCCCGTAATTCAAGCGCGTTTTCAATTGGGGCTAATTTTTCCTGAAGCGCTTTAATAGTCTCCGCATCTCTGGCTGAAGAAAGTGCATCATACAATTGGTTTGCCTGCATATTTTTGATTGTTTCAGGTGTTGATTTTGCAAAAAGATTCGCATCCACCGCGTTTGTATTTGCAAGAACAAACCCGAGCAGCAATATTAAGATGATTAAAAACCAGAATCGATTATGTATTTCTTTCATGCTAAATTTCCTTATGGCCAATCAATATCAGTCATCCATGGAATATTGGAAAGTGCAGTTGATGGCCAAAAATTCACTTCGTTAAATAACTGATGCCAGGCTTCCTGAGGCGTATTATCCAAAACATCGCACAATTCGTCAGACGATGACAGACAGGCTTGATATTGGGTCAAGGCACTCAAAAATACCATTTTTGCATAACTGATTTGGGTGACACCCCAATAACTTAAATATGCCCATTGTCTGGCATTTATCCCATTATCTGCATAGATTTCAGGAATTGGCCAGGCTGGTTGCAGTCGCCAGGCAGTATTATGGACGGCGGACATGGTCCAATCATAGGCCAAATTAGGGTCGAAATTAGGGTTTAATCTGGTTGGGCAGCCGTCACAAGTACCGAAATTGTAATAAATGACGGAGTTATTGTCATTGTCATTGAATCCATTTGCCCAGGCAGTGCTAATGGTGGCATAATTCCAGGCTAATTCAATATCAATAGCGCCGGCTACAGAAACTTGCCCGGCATATCCGCTGGTGTTAACCCAATTACTGAGGTTTCTGCTCATAATTGCCCAGGCACGGCCATGATTGTAGGCATTGGTGGTTGTGCAGAACCAGCTCAATGATGTACATATACCATCCACATATCTGGCATAATTCGTTGTTCCGATGCCGATATCAATTGTGGAGACATGGTCACTACATGCCATATATCCATTAATAAAAGCCTGTGAATAAATGGTAATGTCATTCGTGCTGGTTAAATTAAACCCGGTCTCCCTTAGCAAAATGGTTCCAAATTGCGTACTTTCACCCCAGGGTTGACCGTAGTCAAGAATAACCAGTGAATCTTGAGTCCCTGCTAATTGAACAGTTTGCTGCCCGGCCGCACATCCCATTTGATAAGTATTTCCTACATTACCGGGTGTCATATACCATGTTGTTGTGTAATAAGGCGGTGGCATCGGTACACTGGTCGCGGTTGTCGTTGGCGTAATTGTTGGTGTACGCGTAGCTGTTGGTGTGGGCGTGTGGGTTGGTGTCGGAGTCGGAAACGGCTTGAAGATCAGAGGAAAATAATACTCATATGGTGGCTGGTCCTGTCCATTCGGTGCCGCCAGAACGGTATTGAAAACGGACCCGCATATCATCATAAAGATGAAAATTGTTTGAAGAATTTTCTTTTTTTGCATATCCTTTACCTTTAATGTGAAGAAAGTATAGCAAGAAGTTTGCCAGGAAGCCAGTAACCTTTTTGATAAGTGCCTGTAAGTTTTTGCTAAAGCAAATTTGTTGACAGTAAAAAAGAATTAGATTATTATCTTTGTGTTAGATAATAATCTAATAAAATTTTTAGTCATGCTGTTCTCCATTATTGGATGGTTGAGCGGAGCGAAGCGAACATTATCTTAATTATCAACTCATCGCAGCTAACATTACCGTAATTGCATATTCATTGCAGCTAACATTACTATAATTGCATATTCATCACAGCTAACATTACCGTAATTGCATATTCATCGCAGCTAAC
>CAZPIM010000014.1:34491-40904 GCA_964586385.1 uncultured Anaerolineaceae bacterium | reverse complement strand
CAGCTAACATTACCGTAATTGCATATTCATCGCAGCTAACTTCGTCTCTCCTTGCCCTTTTTTCGCTCCGCTTAACCCGGCATGACTAAATGATGGGGTAAATCAATTTGAATGAAATTCGTTGGGAACAAGGCACAGCGTACGATTTTTTCATTAGTTTGTTTGTATTGCACAATCCTGATTTATTTGGGCTCCGTGCGTCCTGGGCGGCTGGTGTAAGATCACGCATTCCCATACAGGAGCGTCAATTTTTAGAAGACACGCTGGAATTTTTGCCTGCTCCATTAATTTGGTTAAAATCCCTGAATGTTGAATTAAAAGATGCTACAACAGTTTTGGAACAACTGGCTTTGATTCCAGCCGAGAGCAGATTGATCACGTTATTTAAAAATCAACAATTCACTCCGGAAGTCGGATCGACGATTCAGAAAATAAGAACCAATCGTGAAGTTGAAAAAGAAGATCTTAATTCCTTACGGTTAATGTTTCAAAAACGCATGCTGCCGATTAAACCAAAAGCAATCGAAAAATTGGCAAAAGCATTTATCAATGCTGAATTATTTGGGGAGCAATTATTAGCATCCTATCAGGCATATTTTGAGGTGTTTTTCAAAGAAGAAGAAATTCGGATACGTCCATTTATTGAAAATGGTTTATTGGAAAGCCAGAAAATTGCTGAAACATTACCGTTGTCTGATCTTTTTTTTGAATTATCCAAAGGTGTCTCCATTGATTCTTTGGAAGTCATGGATCGATTATGGCTGGTTCCGTCATATTGGAGCAGCCCATTAATTTTCTTAATCGCACCCACACAAAATGAAAAACTGATGGTTTTTGGCTGCCGGTCAGAGGATCAGAATCTGATTCCTGGCGAATATGTTCCAGACGCGCTAATGAATATGTTAAAGGCGCTTTCTGATTCCACACGCTTCCGCATTGCACGCTATTTACAGGAAGAACCGGAAACTCCCTCCAGTCTGGCGAAAAAACTGCGTTTGAGGGCTCCTACAGTAATCCATCATTTAAATATTATGCGGTTGGCGGGGTTGGTGCAGGTCAAAATTAGTGCGGATGGTGAACGCAGTTATGCTTTACGGGAACAGGCCATCAATTCAATAACGCAGCAAATCGATGGTTATTTTAATAAAAAACCCGGGTCTATGTGACTGAATATTAATCCGGGATATCTTCTGGAGTCTTTAATTGGCTATTTTTCGCACGCGTATTTTTTTTGTTTTAAAAACATATTGGAATCGTATCACGTCATTTCATTGGAATGCACGCATGTATTTGATTCACACAATTATCTTCGGGGCTGCGTTAGGTGTTCGTCGATTACTATTTAATTTCTTCGTATTAAGCCTGGGTTATGACGAAGCGCTTCTGGGGTCACTTATTACAGTAAATAATTTGACCGCACTGATAAGCGCCCTTCCCATGGGGTATCTGGCTGACAGACTGGGAAGAAAAAAATCTTTGATAGGCAGCGCAGTTCTGGTGAGCATTTCTATTGTTGTAATGGTAATTCTTCCTTCTCCCGGTATGTTTATGTTGACTAATTTCATTATGGGATTAGGCATGAGTCTATCTTCTGTGACTATGGGTCCATTTTTGATGGAAAATAGTGGCGAAAAAGAACGAACGTATTTATTCAGTTTCAGTTCCGGATTAAATACTGCGGCAGGATTTGTTGGAAACTGGGTAGGTGGTTATCTACCAGGATGGATGGGGGCATATTTGCTCGTGGATGCACTCTCAGCAGAAGCTTATGGCTCTGCGATGATTGTAATCGCCATGATTTCTGTGGTAGGAATCGTGCCATTGATCCTTTTTAAACCCCAAAAACTAGCACCGGGTGAGCGTTCATCAATTGCTTCGCTTGGATATATTAAGGAACATGCCGGTCAGTTTTCGAAATTGGTTATTCCCATGCTAATTACTTCGATTGGGGCTGGTTTGATTATGCCTTTCATGAATGTCTTTTTCCGCAATGTTCATATGCAATCGGATTCACAAATCGGAGTATTGTTTGCCTGGGGTTCTTTGGCCATGGGTATCGGTCTACTAATCGCTCCTGTGTTGGCAGATCGTTTTGGAAAGATCCAAATCGTCGTCATCACGCAAGCAATGTCAATCCCATTCTTATTCTTGTTGGGGTTTTCTCCTTGGTACTGGTTAAGTGCTTTCGCTTACTTTTTTCGGTTGGCATTAATGAACATGAGCGGACCTGTTTATCAGACATTTGTTATGGAAGAAGTAGAACCCAAAGCAAGAGCGACAGTTGCCAGTCTGGTTAGTATGGCCAGCAGTTTTGGATGGGCATTCAGCCCATTGATAAGTGGTTGGATTCAGGTGAAGTATGGATTTCAGCCTGCATTTGGACTGACACTCATCATTTATGTCATCTCGATTTACTTCTACTGGAAATTTTTTTTAACGGGAAAAACTGCTTTTTCGAAACGATCCAGAATGGAAGCCAAAAACATTTAGGTAAATCTGTATCTTTTCTGACTTCTTTGCATCTATTTATTTGAATGAGAAATTTAATAGGATTGGAGATTGAATTAAAATGGAGATGGTTGTTGATTTTCCAAGTGGAGCGCGTGTTGATGCGCATTTTGGCGGGTATACAATTAGTACGGATCAGCCACCAATGGGTGGTGGTGAAGGAGCATTTCCAACACCGTTTGCCACATTTTTAGCCTCATTAGTGACTTGTGCAGGTATTTATGTGCTTGGTTTTTGCCGGCAACGCGGATTGGATACGACCGGAATTCGACTGGTCCAAAGGTTAAAAACAAATCCTATGACAGGCATGGTCTCTGACGTGGAAATCGAAATTCAGGTACCACCAACTTTTCCGGATAAGTATTACAGTGCCCTTGTTCGGTCAGCAGAACAATGTGCAGTAAAAAAACATATGGAAAACCCCCCCAGCTTTAATGTCCACACTGAAGTAAAAGGCTGATCTAAATTCATAAAACCAAAAAAAATTTGAATAAAACACACCTTGCATTAACTTTGCAAGGTGTTGTTTATTGATATACAAGCGATACTTGACTGCATCAAACGGCTGGTTTGTTCCTGGTCAGAAAGGAAATTAACTCCTGACTTACGAATTGCGGATCCTCCAGCATAACCATATGACCATTTTGAAAACAAGTGACGAGTTCTGCATCGGGAATTTTCTTAGCTAAAAAACTTGACGAAGAATAAGAAACAATTGAGTCGTTGGTTGGTGCGAATATTTGGGTTGGCACCTGAATTTCTTTAATGTTGGATCGAATATCAAACAGGTTACAGGCACGGTAATCCGCATAGATAAGACTATCCCGTGTCTCTTTAAAACTTTTTTTTACTGAAGGGAACCAGGTTTTCTGACCTTTTTGAGGTGCAATCATATTGATGATTTGCTCACGACCAAGTTCGGAGGTCTTGGAGGATCGGAATGACTCGACTATTTCTTTTTTTATAGAAAAACTGGCAGAAGTTGAGAGGAGACTCATCCCAATCACATGCTCCGGGTGCTCAAGAGCAAATTGAAGGGCAATTGCGCCACCCATGGAATGTCCGACCAAAAAAACGCGATACCAGCCAGCTTCCCTGAAAAAATCCAGTAGGATGTTTGTGTAAGAATTAAGATCATGGAACCCGGTACCGGGCGATTTCCCATGACCGGGGAGATCAATGGCGATGGTGTGAAAGTTTGGCAATCGTCGAATTTCAGCTGGCCAACACAGATGATTACTCCCTGCACCATGCAATAGAATCACAGGAAGATAGAAAGCATTTTTGCTTTTATGTTCAGAAAAATATATATTCGAAATGGTTGGCATAGACTCACAGAAGAGGAAAGATTTTTATTGAAACTTGATGATACCTTGTTGTAATCTATCAGAGGCTAAATGGCTGAGAGGAATGTAAATCTGCACCCGTGTTCCCCGCCCGGGTACCGAATCAATGTGGATCAGCCCGTTGATAAGTTCGGTTCTTTCTTTTAAGTTTATCATACCCAAGCTACCACGGCGTGAATAATCATCCTGAATTTCTGATGATTCAAAGCCTACTCCATTATCAATAATTTCCAATAAGGCTATTTCCGCGTCTTCATTCGCTTTAATCAGTCGAATAAGGATAAGTTTGGCGTTGGCGTGTTTACGAGCGTTGTTCACAGCTTCCTCGGTGAGATAAAAAACAACAGTTTGTTTGGGAAGATCCATTTTTTGAATAACTTCTTCGTCTGTTTCTACCCGCACCCGTTGTTGATAGGTGATAAAAGTTTTATCTGCTATTGCATGTAAGGCAGCTGTCAATCCTTCGGTTTCCAATATAAGGGGGCGCATGGTGAAAAGCATATGCCGAATTTCCTGGGATGTACGGCGAGCGAGATCTTCGATGCGCTTTAATTCCGGTTCCACTTCCTTTGGAGATGCAGTGATCATTTTTCTCGCGACTTCGAGACGCATCGCAATAGCAGAAACGGATTGCGTTGGTCCATCATGCAAATCCCTGGCAAGTTTTTTCCGGGCTTCTTCCTGTGTTTCAAGGATTTGAGCATTATCTTGCTGCAATTGTTGGTAAAGTTGGGCATTCTGAATTGCGATGACTGCCTGATGACTGATCATTTTTAACAATTCAATTCGTTCTTCACTGAAAAATCCCTCGGTTGGATGCGCAAAAACCATCATTCCGAATGAATCCAAACCCCGGGAGAGAGGTAAACAAACAGCACTGGTGCAGGTTTGAAAAGCGAAAATATCACCTAATTCCGGATCCGAATGAATGGAATTTGTGATTTTTGGTTCCCCAGAATTTAATGTTTCAGCCAGTATTCCGGAATTTCCCTTAAACACACGTTTTGAATCGGAGGGTGAGAAACGCCTCGAATTTACGATATTGAGTTTGTCATCCGAAAACAGAAGGACTGCGCTGGGCATTACTTCCAATAAATTGTTTTGTCCGGTAAGAGCTTTTTGACTGAGATCCAATGTTGAATCCAGAACCAAATTGTAATTAAGGGTTGAACTGAGGGTTTCTATTAATTGGTAAAAAGCCTGTAAACGATTACGTTCCTGAATTTTAGCGTTTTGTTCCATTTCAAGTCTTTTGTTAACCTGATTGTGATAATTTTTCCGCAATCCATTCATTAATTGTTTGCTTCCCAACCCCAGACTTACTCCTAAAACAAGGTTATAAAGAATAAGCAATGTGGATGGGAACCAGGTAGAAAAAATGTCATTATTTGTCAGATAAATGATGGACAATTCGGCAATAATCAGAATAAGACTGATAAAAACACTGCCTCGCCATTCATAATAAATAGCTGCTGACAAGATGGAAATTAAAGAAATCCAACCCAATGGCCCGGTGATCCCGCCAGTTATGGAAAATAATAGAATACTAACCAAACTATCGATCACAATATTGATGATGCGATGAAACTGCAAACGATGATTCAACATTGCCAGGATCGACATACCTATGTTCCACAATGCCGATATGACTAATATAACGATGGCGTACCAATTCAATTCTTTAGCCACAGCCAGAGCGATAGTAGACCCTAAAAGTCCAAACCATCGAAATGAAATGGCAAACCAATCAGCCAGGAAGGGAAAATCAGCTTTTCTCACGATCCATATCATACCTTATTCAGATTTTTTATTCGATTTTTTGTTAAATCTATTAAGTCAGATCAGAAAAATGTAAAGTACTTGAAAGTATTTCGACAAGATTCTGCATTAAAGGGTCATTTTTATGATTGATATCTAAAGACAATTCAATGCACAAAAATTCTCAGACGTTATAATTAAAAATACATTAACAAAAAAAATTCCAATTGGAGATTGTTTGAAACTTCGGCAGGCAACAATAATCGTTGTAGTATTAACATTTTTATTGTTAATCCTAGTACTTTCATTAAGTTTGCAAAGTGTGTTAACGGATTACTTTAAAAACGAAGAGCAACAGGTAAACACGGTTAATCTCCAGAGGGTTTTGGCAGCTTTTGAAAATAATTTTACAATTTTAAACTACCTTGCAAACGATTGGTCGCACTGGAACGATACATATCGCTTTGTTCAAGATGGCAATATTGAGTTTATTCGCAGCAACCTGGTTGAAGAAACTTTTCAGGACCTGGATGTCAATTTTATTATCATTAAAGACATAGAAGGGAATGTCGTTTATGCAGGTTCGTATGACCTAAAAACAGAAGAATTTGGGAGCATTTCTCCGGATTTATACAATTTTCTGGATCCTGGTGAAGAAATCGTGAATTTTGATTCTTCACTTGAAAATAAGCGTGGAATTGTCATGCTTGAGGGAAAACCGCTTTTGTTGGTGGTTAGCCCAATTTTAACATCAGAAATCGGAGCGCCAGCCAAAGGCGTATTTATTTTAGGAAAATTTTT
>CAZPIM010000014.1:30910-34391 GCA_964586385.1 uncultured Anaerolineaceae bacterium | reverse complement strand
TTCCTGCAGATTTCCATGTCTCCACTTTTCTCAAAATCAGGAGAAATTTCTGGAATTGTAGGTGTAGCTCGAAACATCACCCAATTAATAAGGATGGACAGCGAGCTTCGCCAGAAATTTAACGAATTGTCCGTTCTTTATTCTGTCTCCCAACTTTTTCTTTCACAAAAGGCTTTATGTGATATTGAGAGTGAAATTTGTAAACTGATTATTCAACATTTCCATGCGGAATATGCCTGGATTGGTTTACTCTCAAAAACCTCAAATACAATAAAGGCAATCGCTTCTGCAAATATCCCAATAAACCAAATAGATCTCATCGATTACCCTTCGGAAGTACAAAATGGTGTTCTGGAATTAAATCGACCATACATATTCCAATTAACAACTCCAAAATCCGAAACCTCTGAAAACGGAAATTATCATGTAGTAATTCCGCTCAAATGGGAAGGCAGCCCTTTAATGCTCTTGTGCTACCTTTCGCGGGAAGACCCATCAAAAAACTTGTCTTCATTAGATTTCTTACATTCTTTTTGCAGTCTTACAGAATTGGTTTTAGCAAACACGATGTTATTTGAGGAAGTAAGATTAAGCAAACAACGCTTGCAGGATCTTTCTAGGCAACTTGTTCAGGTACATGAAGAAGAGCGCAGATGGTTGGCTCGCGAATTACATGATGAAATTGGACAACATTTGACTGCATTAAAATTGCAACTTGAACAAATTTCTATTTCGAAAAATGGAAAAAGCAACCATATTTCAATGTCGCAAAAAATAATTAATGAATTAATCCAAAAGGTTAGGCAAATGTCATTGGATCTTCGGCCGAGCTTATTGGATGATTTGGGATTATTACCTGCTTTCGAATGGTTTTTTGATCGGTATCAAAAGCAAACAGAGATCGAGGTATTATTCACTCATGAAGGATTGCAACGGAAGCGATTTCCACCTGATCTTGAAATTACAGCTTTCCGTGTTGTTCAGGAAGCATTAACAAATGCAGCCCGTTACGCGAAAACATCCTCTGTTTCAGTCGATATACATGTGATGATTGAAGAAATTACCGTTAAAATTGAAGACAAGGGGGTTGGTTTTGATATGGATTCTGATTGGATTTATAAAAGCAGCGGGATTATGGGTATGATGGAACGTGTAAACCTGATTAATGGGAAATTCGAGATTATCTCCAGCCCAGGTAACGGAACAAAAATACATATGAATTTACCCATCATAATGGAGCATTAAAATGACGATTCGAATAATAATAGCGGATGATCATCACATTGTCAGAGAAGGTTTCCGTATGGTCATGGAAACGCAACAGGATTTTTTAGTGATAGGTGAGGCGAGTGATGGAATTGAAGCAATTCAAATGGTGGAAAAACTAAAACCAGATGTTCTTATACTTGATTTAATGATGCCCGGATTGAGTGGATTGGAAGTCGCTAGACAAGTAAATAAACAAACACATATTGTGGTCCTTTCGATGCATAATAATGAAGCATATGTAATTGAGGCTTTGCGTTATGGTGTTTATGGGTATGTGTTAAAGGATTCAACCACCAAAGAATTGGTCAAAGCCGTGAGATTCGCTTCGAAAGGTTTGCGATATTTAAGTGAACCATTTGCGGCTAAAGCAATCGATGCCTACGCACAAATGGCGGAATCAGATGTTTTTGATCCATACAAGGAATTGACAAATCGGGAACGCGAAGTTTTGTATTTTGTTGCGCAAGGGAAAAACAATGCTGAAATTGGTGATAAATTAAGTATTAGCGCTCGCACCGTTGAAGTCCACCGTGCGAATTTAATGCATAAATTGGGGTTCCGCAACCAGGCAGATTTGATTCGGTTTGCATTAAAAAAAGGGATTTTATCGATGGATGATGATAATCCACTTGGATAATTTTTATTAAAAACTGGGGAAATGTTTAACGAATATAAGTAGGAATACTTATAGGAAAAAATTGATTAAATCGGTATTCTTTAACGCAGAGAGGCAAATTTTTTTGCCTCTGTTATCGGTTTATTAATTCAGGTGGTCTTGGATGAATTACAGAAAAAATATGCATCGAAAAGAATCTGCGCAAGGTTTAGTTGAATTTGCCCTGGCTCTTCCGATTTTTTTGCTGGCTGTCTTTGGTGTTATTGAGTTATCCCGTTTTTTTCTGGTTTATAGCTCTGTTTATACTGCCAGCCGTGAGGCAACGCGTTACGGATCTTCCGTCGACGAAACCAATGGAACTCCGCATTATCTGGATTGTAATGGCATACGACAGGCGGGCATGGATGTCGGATTTTTTGCAGGGTTAACGGCAAGTGATATCGAAATTCGATATGAAAATTCACCTTCAACGGCAAATGTGTCTTCAAATCAAAAATTTGATGGCTTAACACGTACTTGTGAGGCGTATAACACAGCGTATCAAGCTAATCCGGACCGTTTTTTTGAAATTAACACCGGAGATCGAATCGTTATCAGAACAATTGCGACCTATCGTCCAATTCTTGGAATTTTGCCAGAGATGCCTGTTCAAGCGATCAATGGTCGTACAATTATGTTGGATCTAGATATCCAGGGAATTTCTCCCGGCAGACCAAACACACCCACCCCTTATTACATTGTCGCAACGCCAACCACAAATGTTGCCCCCAGTGTTGTGATTCTAGATGAAGATCCCCCGGATAATGATTTATTGGTTTTACCGGATTACACAACACGTTTTAAAGATATCAATGCACTTGTCACTGATTTCAATCCGGACAATCGTATTCATACCTGGAGTTTGATCAGCGGGACTGAGGAAAATATATCTTTCAGCGATATTCACACCGAAGACACCACTGCCGAGTTTGCTATGTATGGCGATTATCGCATCAATCTGGAAGTTTTTGATGGTCAATATACCGGTTCAGATTCGATCTGGATTCTTGCAAATGCCAAACCTGAGATCGTAAGCGTAACCACTTCCGATGATTTTGTTAGTCAGAGTGGGTTGGTTTGTGGATCGAGTGATCGACTGGTTCTGTCTGGTTGGGCATCTGATCTGCATGGCGGTGTATTAAGTTATGAATGGGATTATGGCGGTCCTGGAACGGTGAGTTTTTTCCCTAATCAGACACAACAATTTCCCAGCATTACTTCTTTCAGTGCACCGGGGGATTATGGATTTTCTGTAAACGTGACGGATGGTTACATTAATGCTGATCCATTAAATTCTGTGGTTGTACATGTCAACGCTCTCCCACAAGTAGTCGCCTCCGTAATAAACCCAGCATCTGCCGTGCAAAAATTTACTCCGGTCCAACTAACTGGAACCGGAACAGACTACGATGGACCGGAAGAACTTACTTACAGATGGATTGATGTTGATAGCACTGGATTTGTTAGTTTTAGCGAGATTAATGATGTGAATACTGATGCCTCTTTTGCGCAGGGAGGATTGTATCGTCTACAGTTGGCAGCTTCGGATGGTTGCGG
>CAZPIM010000014.1:0-30810 GCA_964586385.1 uncultured Anaerolineaceae bacterium | reverse complement strand
GTGTTCGATGGGTTGGATTATGGCTATGATACGGTCACAATTCGGAAGAATGTCTTGCCGATTGCGAACGCGGGTTCAGATCGATCAGTTGTTAGAAATACGGATGTAATACTCAGTGGATCTGCTTCTTACGATCCGGATAATATTCCCAATAATGGTAACCTTACTTATTCATGGGCAGTGCTTCCCGCGAACAGCAATGTTTCATTTACCACATCCAATCAAATAGCAAATCCGACGATCAGAATCTCTGCCCGTGGAACATATATTATTCGATTGACTGTAAACGACGGTTGGGAAACATCCTATGATGATGTAATCATCACGGTGACGAATAATTAATTTTGAATATCAATCGATGTTCAGAATCTTTTTGAGGAGCGTTAATGTTTAGGAAAAAAGCAAAAATTCGATCAAATGAGAAAGGACAAAGCTTAATTGAGCTTGCTGTCAGTCTGGTAATTCTCTTGATCTTAATAGCAGGAATAGTAGATCTTGGTCGGTTAGTTTTTTACTATATTGCAATGCGAGACGCTGCCCAGGAAGGAGCAACTTATGGCTCCTTGAATCCTACATTTTGTTATGAAATTGAAAATCGTGTTCGGGCTGGCATTGTTGATAATACCAACATAGAAGTCGATATTAAAGTCGCGAAACGTTCCACTGAGGATTATCGCTATTGGTACAAATATGATTGCACAAATCTTGACGCTGAAGTGGCTTGTGAAGGAAATGTTATTCAGGTTACCGTTACAGATCCGGAGTTTCCAATTACCATGCCATTTTTAGGATCGTTGATTGGACAGCAAAATATATTTTTGCAAACAACCATTAAAGACACAATTATCACACCACGTTGTGTTGAATGAGAGGTAAGAAAATGAGAATACGGAATTTTATTCAAAATAACAAGCGAGAATCCAGCGGTCAAATTATCGCCCTGCTGGCAATTTCTTTATTAGTTTTACTGGTTGTTGCTGCTCTGGCGATTGATGGCGGGATGTTGTATTCTGAACGACGATTTTCCCAAAATGCAGCGGATGCTTCCAGTTTGGCAGCCGCAGCCTGGACTGCGAATGCGATGGCAGATCAGGGATTATCTTATAATGATTTCGCCTGTGATATTTTAGAAGATGAGGTGATGGCCGGTTTTTCTGAAGCAAAATTGCGCGCTGCAAGTAACAATTTTTCAAATAATTTACCGTCTGATATGGTGGTTAATTTTTATCAGGACGGTGCCGAGCACGACTTCACAGAACCAAATGGGATGTTGGCTATTTGTTCTGATGATCTGAAATATATCGACTATAAAGTTCGAATTACAACAGAAACATCGACCGCTTTCTTACATTTAATAGCTCCGGGAACATTAAAAAGCACCGTAGAAGCAGTTACAAGATTGGAACCTCAGCGCAATATCGGCTATGGAAATGCGATTGTTGCTTTAAATACAAATTGTTCTAACACAACCATGGGATTAACAATTTCTGGAACAAGTGAAATAAACATCACCGGCGGCGGTTTATGGTCAAATGCTTGTATGCGACTGAATGGTCCTCCGAGCGCAACATCGCCACTTCTGGTAACTCTAGAAGACGGGGCAAAAGCTAACTTAATCGATCCGGATGGCATTAATATCATTAATGGCACATTAGAACCGGCAGACGCTGAAAATATTATCCCTGCCGAATATTCGATGGATCTTTATAGCGACGCTTACAAAATTAAAAGCCTATTGGAGAGCACTTGCAGTACATATGCAAACCAGGGTGATATTCGAGTCAATAACAATAACACGGTTGAAATTTCACCGGGACTTTATGATAAATTGGTAGTAAATGGCGATGTTGATACAACAACAGTCACATTTATCAATCCGGATAATCTGGAAAACCCGGTATATTGTTTTAATGATACTGTCACAATCAATGGGGGAACTGTAACGGGTGACAAGGTTCTCATTTACTTGCGTGAAGGAGATATGTCCATTTCCGCAAATGCCATTGTATCTATCCGTTCCTCAGATGTTGATCAGGACTATTATGTTTTAGATGGTTTGCTTATCTTTATGGATCCTGATGATACGAATACAATTGCTTTGGAGGGAGGAGGAACTTCCTATTTTTCTGGAACCATTTTTGGTTTGGAAGCTGATCTGGATATAGGTGGAAATGCATCAATTGAACAAACGTATTCGACCCAGCTAATCGGGAAAAATGTGAATGTCCATGGAAATGTTGGCATCGATATTAATTTTGATCTCTCTCAAAACGTGACCATGCCTCCAATCATGAATTTATTGAGGTAATTTTCTGGTTCATTAAATTAAATAATTAACAACTCTCCAACCTTTTTTAAGGATAAAAACGCGGACTGATTTTCAGCTCTATGCTAGAATCCAGATACTGAAAAAGAGAGCTGATTCATGAGCGAATTGTTTGAAACCTTAAAAAGCTTCTTCTATAACGACGAATGGTTTTATATTGAAGTGGAAAGCCGTCCTGTTTTGCGTTTAAACCACTGGGGTGAGAATGGCCGGTTTTCTTGCCAGGCGGAAGTGAATGAAGAACAAAAGATTTTTTATTTTTACAGTTATTTTCCTGTCAATGTTCCGGAAGAAAAACGATCTATAATCGCAGAGCTGGTCACGCGTGCTAATTATGGAATGCGCGTGGGTAATTTTGAATTGGATTACGAAGATGGTGAAGTCCGGTTTAAGACCAGTCTGGATGTAGAAAATGTAGAATTATCTCATGATCTTGTTTCCAATCATGTCTATGCCAATGTTTGGACTATGGATCGATATTTGCCGGCGTTGTTTGGTGTGATCTATGGTAATATCAGCCCAAAAGATGCCATCGAACAGATTGAGGAATGAAAATGGAATTATTTGAAGCAATTTTTACGCGTAGAAGTGTGCGGAAATTTACCAATCAACCTGTCTCTCCTGAATTGATAGAAAAAGTCCTGGAAGCTGCAATGTATGCACCTTCAGGTAGAAACATGCAATCCTGGCAATTTGTTGTGATCAACCAGCGCAGTTTACTGGATTCAATTCCAAAGATACATCCCAATGCAGAAATGGCTTATCAGGCCTCAGCGGCTGTTGTGGTCTGTGGTGATGAAAGCATTCAACCGTCAGAACCGCGCTGGGCAATTAATTGTGCAAATGCAACAATGAACTTATTACTTGCTATTCATGGTGTTGGACTTTCTGCAGTTTGGTGTGGCCTTTACCCGGATTCTAGTCGCCAGTCAGGATTTATTTCATTGCTAAAGTTACCAGAGCACATCCATCCTTTTGCACTTGTACCAATCGGATATGCAGCCGAATCACCTGAGCCTGGTGAACGATTTATACCTGACCGCATTCATTACAACCAGTGGTAAGGAGGAAATATGTCCAAAGCACGTGCAATTCTTGGTGCAGTTCGTGAGTATCGTTTTCAAGGCAGTGAACTCTGGGTAGACTGTGGTGACCCGCATATGCGGGTTACTTTTTTGAAGCCTGAGTTGGTGCGGGTACGTATCGTACCGGGTGGTGATTTTGCTGGACAACATAGTTGGGATGTGGCGCAACCGGATCAAAATTTTAACTTAGTACCTGTAGAATTACAACAAACGCAGCATGCACTTTTTTTGCATAGTTCCGCTTTCACTGTCCGGGTAGATAAAGATACTGCCCAGGTAGAAATGCTCACGCCGGATGGAAAGAGTTTCTTTGCGGATTTAAAATCACCTGTATGGGAAGATGATCATTACTGGTTCACAAAACGGATGGAAGAAGGGGAACATTATTACGGGTTTGGTGAACGTGGTGGAAGAATGGAAAAACACGGCCAGCTGATGCGTAATTGGGCAACCGATCCCTCTGCTCCTCATGGAGCATTCGTGGACCCGATGTATATTGCGATTCCGGTATATATGGGATTACGCACAGACGTTTCTTATGGTGTATATGTCAATTGCACCCAGGATAGCAATTTCGATCTCAGCCATCAGGGTGAATTCCGGTTCGAAGCAAAAGGTGATGAATTGGATGTGTATATCGCTTATGGACCGGAACCAATGGATGTACTTTCCCATTTAAGTGACTTGCTTGGAAAAATGCCCTTACCTCCCAAATGGGCACTTGGATATCATCAAAGCAGGTGGAGTTATGGTAGTGAACAGACGGTAACTCATATCGCGAATACCTTCCGGGAGAAGGAAATTCCTTGTGATGTAATCCATCTCGATATTAATTATATGGATGGCTATCGGGTTTTTACCTGGGATGAGAAAAATTTTCCGGATCCGAAAAGCATGGTCGAAAAATTATCCACCCAAGGCTTTCATCTGATTCCAATTATTGATCCTGGTGTCAAAGTAGATAAAAATTATGCTGTCTATGAAGATGGTGTAGAAAAAGGAATGTTTGTCCGCACCCCAAAGGGAAAATTGGTCAGTGGTTATGTTTGGCCGGATGAATCTGTGTTTCCTGATTTCAGTCGGGAAGATGTTCGTAACTGGTGGGGAAAGTGGCAAAATCAATTAGCTGCTATTGGGATTAATGGCATCTGGAATGACATGAATGAGCCGGCAGTCTTTGAAAAGCCTTTTAGTGAAGGCGGCGGTCGTGGTGGAACCCTTCCACTCGACTCAATTCAAGGTCCTGCCGAGGAACAAACTACACATGCTGAGATACACAACTTATATGGATCTCAAATGGCGCAAGCTTCCTATGAAGGTATGCGTCATTTCAAACCGAACCAACGATCTTTTCATCTTTGTCGATCCGGTTTTGCAGGTATCCAAAAATGGAGTACCTCGTGGATGGGAGATAATGGGTCCTGTTGGGAGCATCTGGAAATGTCTATTGGCCAGCTCATCAATATGGGATTATCAGCGGTTCCCTTTGTAGGTGTTGATATTGGTGGTTTCTTTGGCAATGCAACCCCTGAATTGTTTGCACGTTGGATGCAAATCGGAGCACTTTATCCCTTTAGTCGCGCACACACTTGTGCCGGGACTGAACCACATGAGCCCTGGGTATTTGGTGAAGAAGTAGAGAATATTGTTCGCGATTCGTTGCAATTACGATATCGGTTGTTACCATACTTATATTCGGTTTTTCAACGGGCATCAGAACGGGGTTACCCGGTTTGGAGAGCACTTTTCCTGCATTATCCCCACGATATCAGAACTTATCATATTTCCGACCAGGTCTTGATTGGTAAATATTTGATGGCGGCACCGGTTTTACAACCCGGGCAGCAAGCCCGCCAAGTCTATTTGCCGGAAGGAATCTGGTACGATTGGTGGGAAGGAACCCGTTATGAGGGTGGGAGATATATTTTAGCAGATGCACCGTTGAATAGAATTCCCTTATACGCACGCGCTGGTGGCATTATTCCCATGGGTCCAGTGATGAATTATGCGAACGAAAAAGCTCTCGACCCCTTAACCCTGATATGTTACCCCGGGGAAGACGGGCATTTTAAGTTGTATGAAGATGACGGGATGAGCTTTGAATATCTACAAGGTCAATCTTGCTTTACCAGCTATCATATCAAATCGGATCAAAAAAATGTCACACTGTCGATTGCTGCGCGCGAAGGCAATTATCAAATTCCTGAACGAAAGTGCACAATCGTTCTTCGGGATGGCAGACAATACCAACAAAAAACAATTATCGATACCGGTCAGGCGAAAGAAATCCATTTTGACCGTATGTGATTAGGAGTAAATATGACAGACACTTTTGAGACACCTGCCTGGGTTCATCATGCTGTCTTTTACCAGATTTTTCCAGACCGATTTGCAAAGTCAAAAAAGATAATTAAACCAAATAACCTGGAACCCTGGTTAAGTCCGCCAACACCTAATGGGTATAAGGGTGGAGATTTGCTGGGAATCTTCGAAAAATTAGATTACCTGCAGGATTTAGGAATCAACGCAATTTATCTGAATCCCATATTCCAGTCTGCCAGTAACCACCGTTATCATACACATGATTATCTTAAAGTAGATCCAATGTTAGGTGGTGATGTTGCATTAAAAAAATTGCTTAAAGGTGCGCACAAGAGAAATATGCGCGTGGTTCTGGACGGTGTTTTTAATCACTGCAGCCGTGGCTTTTTTCAATTTAATGACATTCTCGAAAATGGTCCGCAATCCGCCTATGTAGATTGGTTTGATATTCGCGGTTATCCTTTGAATGCATATAGTGGGGACCCAAACTATCGGTGCTGGTGGGGTTTACCGGCTTTGCCTGAATTTAATACGGAGAATCCCCAGGTTCGGGACTATATTTTCTCTGTAGCTAAATATTGGATAGATCAGGGTATTGACGGTTGGCGGTTGGATGTGCCTTTTGAGATTGACGATGATACCTTTTGGCAGGAATTTCGCAGGGTTGTAAAAAATGCCAATCCGGAAGCATATATTACCGGGGAAATTCCAATGGATGCAAGCAAGTGGTTGGCTGGTGATCAATTTGATGGTGTTATGAATTACTTGCTCAGTTATGGAATTTGGCTCTATTTCGGAGGGAATGATGCTGATCAGGAGTCATTGGGGCATTGGTTAACGCATGCTCCGGGAATGGGTGTTCTTGATTTGCAAAAATTTGTCAGCCACGTGGAGCATATGCTCACCATATATCCAAAACAGGCAGTATTCGCCCAAATGAATTTATTAGATAGTCATGATACGACCCGATTCATCACGACATTAAAAGGACGCAAGGATTTATTTTTATTGGCAGTCCTGTTTTATATGACATACCCGGGTGCGCCATCCATATATTATGGCGATGAAATAGGTCTGGACGGTTGTAATGATCCGGATTGCAGAAAATCCTTTCCCTGGGATGATCACCTATGGGATACGGATATACTCGGATTTTATCAAAAATGCATCAGTATCCGTCACGCTCACCCTGCTCTAAGAACGGGGGAATTCAAGACTCTTTATGCGAAAGATGATGTGATGATTTATTTGCGTCATTTGGATCAGGATCAGGTTCTGGTTGCGTTCAATCGATCACCTCAAACACAGCACGTCAATCTCCCGGTACATGTTTTGTTTGCCAATGGGAGTGTTCTTAAACATGAATTGGCCAGTGGTGTGATCGCTATCCAGGATGGAATGATAGATGATTTGACTCTTGCCCCATATAGTGGAGTCATTTTAAGTAAAGTTTAAAATCTAGGAGATGTGTCATACGAATTTAGTGCTGAAACAACGTTGACCACTTTTGGTATAAGACGTACGCTAAATGAACGGTTAGTTTAGTTTGAATTTAATATACCAGGAGAAAAAAATGAGCAAATCATCAGATGGTTTAAAATCAGCATTTGCCGGGGAATCACAAGCCAATCGGAAGTACACAGCTTTCGCTGAAGCTGCTGAAAAAGAAGGTTTTGTCCAAATTGCACGGTTATTTCGCGCCGCCGCCCATGCCGAAGCAGTACACGCAGCAACCCATTTAAAAACATTCGGTGGTGTAGGGTCTACACTCGAGAACTTGCGGGCTGCCATTGACGGAGAAAATTATGAAGTCATGAATATGTACCCTGAATTCATGAAATATGCTGAAGAAGAAAATGAAAAAAGGGCATTCTCAAGTTTCCGGAAAGCGTATGAAGTTGAGAAAGTCCATGAAGTTCTATATCGTGAAGCCCTGGATAAATTGGAAGCCGGACACACGGATAGTGAAGAATTCGATTATTACGTCTGCCCAGTATGTGGTTTTACACATGCCCGAAATGCGCCGGATAAATGCCCTGTTTGTGGGCTTGCCGGAGATAAATTTACCCAAATCCAATAAATCTAATAAAGAAAGTGAAATTACTCCCTCAACAATAAGAGGGAGTTTTTATTATTAAATCAGGTCTATAATTTTGACTGTTATTATTCAACAATTCTTCAAAGGAAAATATGGCAGATACGAAAAGTACAGGAAAAGTCATGATTGTCACCGGTGCTACAGCCGGAATTGGCAAAGTTACAGCATGGGAATTGGCAAGAACTGGTGCCACAGTTGTGTTGGTGGGGCGTAATACCTTAAAAGCACAGGAAACCGTTCGCGAAATTCAGGAAGATTTACATGGTAATGCGAATTTGGATGTTATTATCGGAGATTTATCTTCTTTGAATGATATTCAAAATATTGCCAATATCTTTAAAGAAAAATATGATCGATTGGATGTGTTGGTAAATAATGCTGGAGGTTTTTTCTCCAAACGAATGGAAAGTGTGGATGGTTACGAGATGACTCTGGCGTTAAACCACCTTAACTACTTTTATCTCACAAAACTTTTGTTGGATGTAATCCTTCAGACACCAATGGCACGGATTGTAAATGTTTCATCCAGTGCGCATTATGGCAGCAGAGTTAATTTTTCCGATCTTCAAAGAAAGAATAACTATATTGGTTGGCGCGTTTATGCTGAATCGAAATTGATGAATATTTATTTCACACGGGTTCTGGCTAAAAAAATAAATGGCAGGCATGTTACAACCAATGTCTTGCACCCGGGATTTGTGGCAACAAATTTTGGACATGGAAGTGGTTTAAGCGCCTGGGCGATTAAGATAGGGCAACGTTTAATGGCAATTTCACCAGCAGCGGGTGCGAGAACTTCAATTTATCTGGCAACCTCCAATGAAGTAGAGTGTGTAACTGGTAAATATTTCACCCGATGCCAGCAGCAAAGACCATCGCTGGCAGCAATGAATGATGTGGCAGCAAATAGGCTTTGGGAAATTAGCGAAGACTTGGTTCGCAGAAATGGAAACAATCAAAGTTGATTGCGCGGTGATTGCGGCCTTTCCTCATTTGAACGAAATTCAAATTTAATTTTCTTGCTCGCTTCAGCACGATGTAAGTAATTGGTAAAAGCCTGACCGGAATGAACCTCAGAAGCAGGGCTTTCCGGTTTTGGCCAGTAAGCAGCATCGTAAAGTTTAAACCGAAACAAATCATAGATTGATTTTAAGATTTCTCCGTAAGCACCAGCGGATTGCAGAATGGTTCGATAAAAGGCAGTGGCAAGCAGGAGAGCGATAATTATCGCCCAAGGGCTGAGAAAGCTCCAAACCAGAAACAGTACTGCCCAGGCAAAAATTTGTACTGAGCGGTCTACATTTTGTCGGGAACGCGCCACTTCTTTTTGAACCACCTCCGGTAACAATAGCCACAATCTCGGCCAGGTAATATTGATTTCCAATCCATAGTGGTTTACAGGAAATTCTTCTGCCATCCGTATCAAATTTCCAAGACGGGTTGGCATTCTCCAGGTTTCATTGACCGGATAATTGGCGAGTTCGGCATCCAAGCGGGCATATTCTTTTGCCTGGGATGGGTTAAGTTCATCGGTACTTCTTTGTTTAGCAAGCCAATTCCATCTTTCTTCCTTTTTTCTGAGTTTTTCATTGATGGAATCAATCCGGTTTTGTGCAAGCCCGGCGAATGGTCCCTGCCAGTATCCTTCCAGAAAACGTAAGATTGGTACGGTAAATTGACCCATCAATATCGTCGAAATTGTTAATATGGCAATTGCGACCAGAAGAATGGCAATGCTTTGGATGGTGTTCAATTTTTCCAACATATCCAGAATGGATTGCCAACCATTCCGCAAAATGTAGATACCCAGACCTCCTGCCCAGAAAGCTAAGGCGGGGGCATATAAAATTATGATGGATTCTTGTGCTAAGTTCTCAGCGATCTTATCCCAAAATTTTGTCAACACATTTCACCTACCCATTGAAGTATCTTCATTATCATTTTGCGGAATAAGTTTGATCTGATGATGAGGGCATTTAAGTTTTTGCCTGGCGTTTCGGCGGTAGTGCTGATAATGGTTTGGATCTACCGGGCAGACCATCAATTGACCCGGGTCGATATCGAACAAGTCGCCGGTGATGGATGTGATATCGCCACCGGCAGGTTTTTCATACCATCGGGTTGTCTTGTCCAATTTCTCACTGAACTGTTCCCGTATGATTGGGTATTCGTCAATTCTTGCCACTGCTTTCCGAATGGCTTGCTCCCGATTTTCAGGTTCTTTTGCCCGGCTGAGAAGTTGACTGAGGCTGGCATTCAAGCGACGTGCTTCTTCCGGATCGAGTGTGGTTTTTATTTCAACCTGAAGATCACGCATTGCATTGATGAGTTGTTCATCACGCCTCTGATCTGGATGAAGAAATTGTTTATTTTTAGATAAAATGGGCATGTCGCTTTACTTTCGTTTTTTTTCAATCAAATGCAAATCCAGACAAAAATTTCACCAGATTCACCACCAAATTCGAAACCAGGCAGTACCAGTCTTTATTATGTTTTCAAACGATGCGCTTGCTTCGATTTTAATCATCTCCTGAGGATTCAATGCACCAATTGATAAATCTAAAATCGAGATTCCTGCGGAATTGGTTTCAGGAAGGCGATAAAAACTTTCGCTGCCATCCGGTAATGCGATGTTCACACCGACCATGGAGCCGGAGATAGGTTGGTGATATTGATCGTAGACCACTACAAATATCCTTTGGGTGCTATTAGCAGGAATAATTGCACTGGAAACAAATACTTTCACCACAGGAATTCGGTTTACGTCGATAGGGAGAGTGTCCGGATCGGTTTGTAAAAATTGCGGATCACCTACGATTTCACTGTAATACTGACTGCCTAAATCAGCTACGACCACACGTTCACCACTCTCTTTTTCCGGATGCCATTCCAACAACGCATTTTCGAAGAATTGCACCAAAAAGCCTGCTTTATTGATCAGTGTGTTTGATATAGGCTGACCCAAAAAAAGTGCTCCATTTTGGGTTTGATAGAACTCCCGGAAAGCATAACAAATTTCTTTACCATTTCCAAAACGGTGGCATACAGAAGGATCATTTCCAATACCGGCTTCTTTAAATTCACCAGCCTCAAAAATTAATTCACCCAGTGGGGCTGAATTGACAATATCCGCCTGATTTTCCGGATTTAATTCTAATCTTGCCTTTTCGAAATATTGAACCCTGTTGTTCGTTATCGGATCAGAAAATTCAATGCTGATCGGGTTGCCAAAAATTTTTTCCGGGTTTTTTGATTGGTGATAATACGTAAGAAATGGTCCACTTACCCATTTCCCCGGGTCACCAATGAATTCAGAGTCACTACTCTGCGCATGCGAAGAGGTAGGAATTGTCACCAAAATGATGGCAACCAATATAAGGAATGAGAATCGACGCAAACCACCCATAGTCTTATTATTATACGTAAGAGAGATTAATTCTACAACGACAGTTAACGCCTGAAAAATAGATATCCGGGTTTTCGCCTCAAAAGATTTTATTTTATACTGGATCAATCCCGCCAGATTTATCACCTGCTAACTGTTGATAAGTAAATTGCGTTGGTACCTGAGTGACTCTGCTTTTGTTTGGGTAAGGGTATAATAAAGATGAAAAATTTACAAAAATGACCGGGAGTTAATACGGAATGGAAAGAAAAATACGTGTTTTGATTGCAAAACCAGGATTAGATGGTCATGATCGTGGAGCAAAATTAATAGCTCGTACGCTCAGAGATGCTGGTATGGAAGTCATCTATACCGGGTTAAGACAAACACCAGAAATGATCACTGAGGCGGCACTTCAGGAAGATGTAGATATTGTTGGTCTTTCCATCTTATCAGGAGCACATATGGGGCTGGTACCCAGAATAATGAAAAGTTTAAGAGAAAATGGTTTACAGGATGTGCATGTTTTTTTGGGAGGCATTATACCGGAAGAAGATATGCCTGAATTACTGAAAATGGGGGTTGCAGCGGTTTATGGACCTGGAACCGAAACACAGAAGGTCGTTGAAGATGTAAGAAGAATTGTTTCAGGACAATCAGGGGCATAAGAATTGTGAAGACTTCGGTTAGTGCGCAAGCAGTATTGGCTGGAGATCGGCGGGCAATTGCGCGTGCATTGACGGAAGTAGAAAATGATTCCATTTTGGGGACAGTCCTTTTGGATGAACTGTTTGTTCATAGTGGGAAAGCGCATCTGGTCGGTGTAACGGGTTCGCCAGGGGCGGGCAAGTCCTCTCTGGTTAATCAAATTGCCAAAATTTTTCGCAAGCCGAATTCAGGGCAACCAGTCAGAGTCGCAATTGTGGCAGTTGATCCGTCAAGTCCATTTACTGGTGGCGCGATACTGGGCGATCGAGTTCGCATGCGTGATCTTTCCGGAGATTCCGGTGTTTTTATACGCTCCATGGCGACAAGAGGTACATTGGGTGGATTGGCGAAGAAAACCAGCGCGTTTGCCCAAATATTGGATGCGGCGGGTTATGAATTGATCCTGATCGAGACCGTTGGTGCAGGCCAATCAGAGGTGGATATCGCGCGATTGGCACATACGACCATTGTGGTGGAATCACCCGGAATGGGAGATGATATCCAGGCGATTAAAGCAGGTATCCTCGAAATTGCGGATATTTTAGTGGTAAATAAAGCCGATCATCCAATGGCGGATTTGACATTGCGCGCTTTAAAAGCAAATTTAGAACTCGCTCACCCGCAACAATTCTCATCCTTTGAGCGCATGCATCTGCACACATTGGCGTTTGACCCGGTCCCCATTATTTCATCTGATGTTCCGGATATTTGGTTCCCTCCAATATTCCCTACTATTTCAACCAAAGGGGAAGGCATTGACCCATTGGTTGAATCGATATTGGCACACAAAGCCTATCTACAAGATAATGGGCAATGGCAACAAAGGGAAGCAGCAAGATTACAGGAGGAATTAAACGACCTTCTTTTGGGACACTTTGCTTCGCAGTGGCGTATGCAGGTGGACAAATCAAAAATTGAAGAAGTGGTGCATGATTTACTTGCCCGCAAATATTCTCCCCAACAATCTTTGAAACGCTTGATATAAATAAAAATCATTTGGTATAAAATTTTATAATATTGAGCTTGAATCAAAAAGGTCATTGTTAATAATTCAAAATTATTGGTTTATTACCAATAATTAATATTAAATTACGTTTACTTATCTCTTTATTCTCCTCCTTCAACTCGTGACATAAGAATGTCATTAAGATATACTTTGAGTGAAATTCTATTGTTATTTATATTTAAGGAGACGCAAAATGGAGCGCACCCTCATTGGTGATTTACGATCGCATATCGACGAAACTGTATTATTAAAAGGCTGGTTGCATGTTTTGCGAGACCAGAAGAAAATCCAATTTCTGGTGCTTCGTGACCGCACTGGAATGGTTCAAATAACACATTGGAAACCAAATAATCAGGAAATGGCTGATTTAATCTCTACATTTACAACAGAATCCGCTTTGACAGTCGTCGGTAAAGTGTCTGATAATCCTTCCGTGAAACTAGGTGGGCTTGAAATTCAATTGGAATCGGTTGTAGTAGAAAACCTTGCTGAATCACCATTACCATTTGAACCTTTTGGAGATAAAGATAATTTACCGGCATTAGATTACCGTTTGGATTGGCGCTACATGGATTTACGCCGGACCGAAAACTTATTACTATTTCGCGTTCAGACAACCATGGAAATGGCATTACGTGAATTTTGGATTAAAAATGGTTTTATGGAAATGCATTCTCCAAAACTCATGGGTTCTCCAAGCGAATCCGGTGCAGAATTGTTTGAATTGGCATATTTTGAAACAAAAGCATATTTGGCTCAGTCTCCACAATTTTATAAACAAATGGCTATGGCTGGTGGTTTTGAAGGGGTTTTTGAAATCGGACCAGTATTCCGGGCAGACCCATCATTTACCTCACGGCACATGACTGAATTTACCAGTATTGATATGGAAATGTCCTGGGTCGAATCGGAAGATGATGTCATGTCTAACCAGGAACGCATGTTACAGTATGCCTATCAACGCGTTAAAGACATTCATGGCGAAGAAATTCAGGCAGTTTTCGGATTCGAGCTGGAAGTTCCACAAGTACCTTTTCCACGCATTACCATGGCTGAAGCACATCAGATGTTGAAAGATGTCGGGTATCAACTTCCTCCAGATAAAAAGAACGATCTTGATCCCGGCGCTGAAAGAATTTTGGGAGAGACAATAAAGCAACGGACCGGTTGTGATTTTGTTTACATTACTGAGTGGCCATTTGCGGTACGACCTTTTTACCACATGAAAAAAGGTGAAAATCTGACCCGAAGTTTTGACCTGATTGCGGGCGGTCTGGAAATTACTACTGGTGCTCAGCGTGAACATCGTTATGAAGTTTTACTTGCTCAGGCAAAAGAAAAAGGACTCTCAGCCGATGTAATTCAGTTTTATCTGGACTTTTTCCGGTACGGCTGCCCTCCGCATGGTGGGTACGGAATGGGCTTATCCAGATTGTTGATGGTTATGCTTAAATTACCCAATATTCGCGAAACAGTGTATTTGTTCCGGGGTCCAAACCGCTTGCACCCATAACACATGTGAGATTAATGATCGTTTGAAAGCAAGGTGGAAAAATTATGGCATATACAAGTCATGGCAGACACGAAAAAATGATGTACGGCGGAATCAAATTGTATGCCGGTACCTCTTGCCCGGAATTAGCACATAAGATTGCCGATTACTTGCGATTAAATCTTAATGACCGGGATATTATTGAATTTCCCAATGAAAATTTATTCGTGAAACTTCATAGTAGTGTTCGCGGACAGGATTGTTATGTCATTCAAACAACTTCTGCACCTGTTCACCGAAATTTAATGGAAATGTTAATTCTGGTGCAGACTTTACGTTTGGATTCTGCATCCCGTATTACAACGGTTATACCTTACTTGTGTTATGCACGTTCGGATAAGAAAGATCAACCACGAGTCCCGATCACAGCACGTCTGGTTGCGGATATGATCCAGGCCGCAGGTGCCGACAGGTACGTGACCATGGACTTACATGCCGGTCAGATACAAGGTTTCTTTTCAATCCCCGGCGATGTCTTATCTGCATTTTCAATTCAAATTGATTATCTTAAATCACTACAACCAAACATGAAAGACCCGGTCGTAGTAACTGCTGACTTAGGATTTGCAAAAAAAGGTAGAAATTATGCGGCTGCTTTGGATTTACCAATGGCATTCATTGAAAAAAGACGATCCGGGAATGATGCAAAAGCTAAAGCACTCACTTTAATTGGATCTGTCCAGGATCGCGATGTCATCATCGTAGATGATGAAGTCGACACTGGTGGTTCGATGGTTGAAGCAGTGCAGCTCCTAAAGAGCCATAACGCCAGAGATATTTATATGGCATTCGTGCATGCGAGTCTTTCTGCGAATGCAGCAACACGGCTGGGCGCATTACCAGTGAAGCAATTTATAACCACAGATACAGTGCCGATCTCCAAAGCCAAGGATGAAGCTTTTAATGGAAAACTACGTGTTCTAACGGTTTCGAAATTGATTGGTGAAGTAATCCGGCGTGCCAATGAAGGTCGCAGTGTAGGGGAGTTGTTTAACGAGTAGGAGTTAGTTGTGCCGGAATTGCCGGAAGTTGAAACGATCCGAAGAGCGTTACAGCAAGGGGGTCGCGGTGGAGCGGCTATTATTGGTTGGCAGGTCCAAAATGCAGAATTACTTTGGGATCGTTTACTTGCGACCGGTAACAAAAATTTTTTTCTGGAAGAGATCTGTGATCAAAAAGTTGTCGCGATAAATCGGCGGGCGAAATTTCTGGATCTTGAATTTGACCGTCACCACCTTCTTTTTCATCTGCGCATGAGTGGGGATATTCGGGTGGAAGAAAAACGTCAACCTGTTCAGAAACATGACAGACTGATTCTTTTTTTTGACAACGGGTTTCAATTGGTATTCAATGATACCCGGAAATTTGGGAGAATTTGGTTTGTCGGAGATCCACAGGAAACCTGGGCAAATCTTGGACCTGAACCATTTGATGATGCCTTAACTGCCGATTTATTTTTTGATCGCTTACAAAGAAAAAAGCGTAAAATTAAACCATTGTTGATGGATCAATCTTTCCTTGCAGGACTGGGAAACATCTACACTGATGAAGCTTTGTTCCAGGCAAAAATTCATCCGCTTCGTAATTCTGGCTCGATAAGCGCGCAAGAAGCTGAAAATTTGTTGGAAGCAATTCGTGAACAGCTTTCTATGGGTATTGAAAGAAATGGATCAAGCATCGATTGGGTATATCGAGGTGGCAGTTTTCAGAATACTTTCCAGGTGTACGGAAAGAATGGTAAAGAATGTTTACTTTGTGGTACAGTGATAGAAAAAATGCAGGTTGGTCAAAGAGGTACCCATTTTTGCCCCTCCTGCCAGATTTTATCTCGCCCAAATCCCGGCGTTAAGGAGGGGTAGATTATGCAAATTGGTGGTGAAAGTAATCTGGCGTTATTAATGATTTTTGCGATCGGGGGATTGATAGTTGGTGCATTATTGATGTACCTGGTGTTAAATGCAGTGCGGGGACAAAGAGATGCCGGTGAGGCTGTTCATACACAACCAATTCCAAAAACAGATGCAGATAAGGAGAAACTGGTTGCGGAAATTGGCGACCTGGAAATCCAATCTACTGATGCCATGACGGATAAGCTAATAGAGGAAGTAAGCGAACCCTACTCAATGACGGTTGAGGAAGCAGGAAAATCAGAAGAAATAGGTGCTATTGTTCCTGAAATCAATAGTCCTTTTCCTGATTTGCAGAGTGAATTTTCATTTTGGCGATCTCAAGATGGCAGACATTTCCTGGTAAACATGGACGAGACCTGGCATGAAAATATTCAAAGTATGGAAAAGACTCAACTGGAACGGTTTCAAAATGATTTAAAAATTGGAGCATCCTGGTTGGGATTAAGCCTATATTCTGAAAAGCAAATTCGCGAGACATCAGAAGCAGTACCGATGGCAATGAACGCAAATCAACAAAAAGCTTCAAACAACAAATCTTCTGTTCCGATAAATTTGGATGTTCCAAAACGGAAAATGAGTATTGTTGAGCAGGTTGATGAGATTTTACAGACAATTCTTCATGAAGAAGGGTTATCTGATGTCAATATTCGGCTGACTGAAATGGTGAACCGCGGTTTGGTTGTTTGGGTGGGAAAAGAATTCTTTGAAGGAATTGATGCTGTACCAGATCCAAGAGTAAAGGACTATATCCGCCAGGCAGTTAAGCGGTGGGAAGCTTCCGATACCAGTATTTAATCTTTTTTGCTCGTCTGCCAATCTAAACATGTTACAATAAAATTTACAGAGTAAATGAATTTCTGATTTTCTTTGGATATTTTCTGTTGAAGGAGGCTCGTGTATGGCAACTTCTGAAGAAAGAATGCGAATCTTACAAATGATTCAGGAAGGTGTAATCACGGCTGAAGACGGGATACGTTTGTTAGATTCAATTGAACAATCAGAAAAACAGGGTGTTTTACAAGAATCTACGATGGATATTAATCGTACTGCAAGATATTTTCGAGTGGTTGTAACCGATACACAAACCGGGAAAGCACGCGTTAATGTTCGCCTTCCAGTGAGTGTTATTAATGCCGGGTTTAAGATGGGAGCTCGCTTTGCTCCTGAAGTACAAGGCTTAAATTCAACAGAATTACT
This sequence comes from uncultured Anaerolineaceae bacterium, assembly GCA_964586385.1. Classification (GTDB taxonomy): domain Bacteria; phylum Chloroflexota; class Anaerolineae; order Anaerolineales; family Anaerolineaceae; genus UBA6170. The sequence continues at coordinate 13,221 of CAZPIM010000014.1, read as the reverse complement.
GGAGCATATTCGGTCTGGTACAGTTGGTAAAATAATTGACGTGTATGATGATAAAGATGGTGAACACGTTGAGGTTTTTTTGGAGTAAAAAAAGCGCTTTTCGGCGCTTTTTTTCTTTATGCTGATTCGACTGTGTCAACCTCATCAGGGAAAAATTGTTTGAACGTTCCTTCAATCCATCCCTTAACTGTTGAAGTCTTTAAGGGGCAATCCGTGCAAGCTCCACCTAATCGAACTTTAACCTTTTTGTTTTGAAATGAAATATATTCAACTGATCCACCATGATAAGTCTCGATATAAGCGTCCAGTTGTTCAACCAGACCACGCATTTGTTCTTCCAACGTAAATTCTTTCTTTAGTTCCATTGGGTTTGTCCTTTTCTAACAATCACCATTAGCATCCATACCATTACGGAGTAATAATCGAATTTCCTGGTTTGAATTTTCAATTCTTTCTGATATCACACTGGCTAAGCGATCCAAAAATAAGGTGCCTGTTTCCGGGAAGCGATTACATAAACCTGTCAAATTACTGTTCTTGATCCTAAGAAATTTACAATCATTATTTGTTATAGCAGAAGAGCTGTAAGTATTTCGGTTGAGTGCTGCTGACCATCCAAATACGTTTCCCGGAATTATTTTCGCGATGATTAAGGAAGGGCCATCATAAGGCTTGTAATGGATTGTTACTTCGCCATCTAACAAAAAGTAGAGATATATCGTCCGTGCACCTTGTTCAAATAATACCATATTTGCAGGTTGGGAACAAAACTCCATCAATGTTTTTAACTGATTAATTTGTGGGTCAGAAAAACCAGTAAAAAGTGCGAATTGGGATAAATTAAAATTTTCCATCAAAAATTATCATAAATCACAATGATTATTCCATGAAGTGGCGATTTTCACCTTTGTTTCAAAAATAATCATCAATGAAAAAGTGAAAATCACCTCCTGCATGTGAGTATTTACGTAGAAATGACAGTTCATCAATTAAAGAAGGCCTATCATCGATTTACTTGTTTCGTTATTTTGGCATTTTTTCCCGTGCTATAATCGGAGCCATGATGGAAGATTTGACGAAAAAATTTTATTGCTCACAATGTGGTGGAGAAATCCAACAGGATGAAGGGCATGTTTTTGTGACCTGCCCCTTTTGTGAATCGACAATTTACATTGATAAGAGTCAGGTTGTTTTTCACTGGTATGTAGACCCAACTTTAAAACCGGACGATGCAAATTCCACCTTGTTTCGTTGGATGACCGGCAATCAAACCGTTAAAAATTTAGACAAAAAAGCCCGTTTGATAAGCAAAGAATTCTTGTTTTTCCCGATGTGGTATTTCAAAGTACGTGTAAAAGGAAATGGTGAGGCGATTATTCTTCAGCCGGCTGCAGCAACCTCGATTTCGGAATTAAAGAACCTTAAGATTCCTGCAGGTGACTTAATTAAATATGAAGAAAAAATCAGTTCAGATGCCCTACCTCCAACAGTACCTTTGGAAGCAGCGCGCGACTGGGTAAATGAGAATGGTTTCCAGGGTGAAATGGCGGAGTCATTTTTAGTTCATATTCCAATTTTTGTAATCAAGTACATGTATCAAAATCATATTTATACTGCTGTTGTGGAAGCAAGCACCGGAAAAGTCTTTGCAAATGTGTTCCCTACCAAGTCAGAAGCTCCTTATTATTTAGTAGCGGGGCTAGCCGCATTGGTTTATTCAGGCTTGGCCATCATACCTGTTTTTGCTGCCATATTTGGAAATCAAGCATCCGGGATTGCAATAGCAATTTCAGTGGTTTTAGGAATTATTGCAGCACCAATTCTATTTTTGCTCGCATCCTGGGTGGCATCGAAGGTATGAATATTTCAGATAGTTTTAGAGGATTATCCTGTCCAAAATGTGGTGGCATGATTCAAATTCCGGAAGGATTTTCAATCGTCACATGCCAATTCTGTGATTTGAGATCTGTTGTTCATGGAAACAACGGAATCCGTCGTTATCAGGTCCCGGAAGAGATCACCAGAGAGATCGCTTTACAAACCTGGAAAAAATTCCTGGGTAGTTCTTTGGCTATCGCCAGGCATACCAAAATTCGCGCAAAATTAACAGATGTGTTTCTCGTCCACATCCCATTTTGGAACGTAACGGGCAAAGGATTAGGTTGGGGATTTGGAAAAAAGCAGGTTGGTTCCGGAGATAATCGTCGGTATGTTCCAAAAGAGTTGCGGGCTGTTGAAGTATTAAATTGGAATCGGGCAGCTTGTGATGTGGGTGAATTTGGAGTCAATCAGGTTCTTATCGCAGACCGACCAATTATGCCTTTTGATCCCGATAAATTACACCAGTCCGGAATGGTGTTCGAGCCAGTCGGTTCTACTTCCGAGACACTATTGGCAGCCAACCAATTTTTTGAAGACAGGTTAAACTCTAAACTAAGCCTTGATAGACAAACCCAATTGTTTTTCAGAATTGTAAAACCGATTCTTTCGTTGGTGTATTATCCATTGTGGGTTATTCGGTTTACTGTGAGTGGTCGTGCATTCCAGGTTGTTATCGATGGTTATTCCGGAGAAGTGTTATATGGAAAAGCACCAGGCAGTGTTGCCTTTCGATCAGCAGCTTTGATTTTAGGGATGGCTGCCGGATCATTCCTTGCAATCGATATTTCGGCTTTTCTTCTCCGGGTGAGTAATGAAATTAATCCGATCGCACTTCTTTTTACACTGGGAGGAGGATTGGCTTTAATGGCGCTAGGGTGGCGAATCTTTCGATATTCGGAACATTACGAATATCAACGCTACAAATCCAATAATAAGAATTTTGATGATTTAATCTTGAGCCTGCCCACCGAAGCACGGGAATTATTGGACACAGCCAGAAAGACAGGTTTATTTAATCGATGAGCCAGAGCATCTCATTAGTCCCTATGTATTGTCCAAATTGTGGTTTTCCGATAAAAGCACAGATTGAAGAAATCGCCTGGATTTGCACTCAGTGTCTCGAGGGGGTTCTGCTTAATAATCAAAATCAACTTGTTTTGACAAAAATTCAGTTTCAACAAAGTGGGCAAGGTGCTAATGAAGGATTCCCTTATTGGGTTACAACGATAAAGGTAGCATTAAATCGCGAGACTTTACGCGGAAATTTATCCGATGAGATGCTTCAATTTTGGCAAACCCCAAGAACTGTATTTATTCCTGCATTTGATTTGGAATTGGAAGAAATGTTGAGGCGGGCAGAAGTCCTCATTAAGAACCCCCCTTCCCTTTTTACTGGTTCGGCGATTGCGTTTAAACCTGTCGTCTTATCTCCTTACGACTTGAAAGCCTATATCGAATTCCTGGTCATGCAAATAGAGGCTGGTCGTCAGGATGACTTGAAACAATTGACCTTTGAATTACAATTAGATGAACCAGCACTTTGGATTCTCCCAGGGTAAATTTTCAATTATTTTTCATACCAAAAATTGGAGTGTGACCGATGGAAATGAGCATCGTAATTGTTCTTGTCGTACTGTTTCTTTTTATCGTAGCATTTATGATTATTCGAACTACGCGGATGTTAAAACCAATTCCCGTTGTGGAAAAGCTGGCGACAATCGATGTTGATGTAAACAAAATTGCAGAAAATCTTTCCAAAGCAATCAGGATTAAAACGATCGCTTCCGATTTGGAAGGGATTTCATTCAAATCATTTCTTGATCTTCACCGAATGTTCGAAAAATCTTACCCGCTTGTCCATAATCATTTAGAAAAAATTGTTATAAGCGAAGCGACTTTGTTGTATATCTGGAAGGGGAAAAATCCTGAATTAAAGCCTGTATTGTTTGGTGCACATCAGGATGTTGTTCCTGCAGATGATCAAACATTGGATGCATGGACCTATCCACCATTTTCCGGGGAAATTGCAGATGGCTACGTATGGGGACGAGGAACGCTGGATATCAAGTCACAAATGATAGCCCTTTTGGAAGCGATCGAGCGATTATTGGCGGATGGATTTGTTCCACAAAGAACGATCTTACTTGGATTTGGTCAGGATGAAGAAATTGGTGGGAAAAAAGGTGCGGCTAAGATTGTTTCTTATTTAAAAGAACATAATATCCAATTGGCTGCCATGATGGATGAAGGCGGCAGTATTATGCACAATACTATTCCTGGCGTCAGCACACCTACAGCTTTAGTAGGAATTGCAGAAAAAGGACATTTAAGCTTGCGTGTCTATACCGAAGGACAGCCTGGTCACTCTTCCATGCCCGGGAAAGAAATGGCAATTGGTCGATTATCCAAAGCATTGGCTCGGCTGGCAGACAATCCGCAACCAGTTAGAATGAAGGCTTTAAAAGATTTATATGCTGGGTTAGGATCAACTGCTTCTTTTGGAATGCAATTTGTCTTTGCGAATTTATGGTTTTTTGGTCCGATTGCTAAAAAACAAGTTGAAGCAAATCCCCAAACAAATGCCAGTATACGTACGACCACTGCATTGACCATGATAAAAGGCGGCGTAAAGGAAAATGTCCTTCCTCATACTGCTGAAGCAATTGTCAATATGCGTTTATTACCAGGAGACACGATTGCAAAAGTCTGTGATCGTGTACGGAAAATCATCGATGATGAGCTGGTTAGGTTCGAACCGGTTGAAGATGGTTACTGGGAGGCATCACCTGTTTCAGAAACAAGCGCACCTCCATACAAATTATTGGACTTAACAATTCGCAAAGTATTTGAGAATGTATCCGTGGCACCTTACCTTGTTTTAGGTGCGACAGATGCACGCTATTATGCAGAAATTAGTGATTCGGTATTTCGTTTTTGTCCTTTCGTTCTCGGCAAGGAAGACTTGCAACGCATGCATGGAATTGATGAGCGACTTAGCGTTGAAGGATTAGGTAAAATGGTTCAATTTTTCCATGAATTAGTCAGAGTTTGGGGTGTCGCTGAATTTTAAAATTTATTTGGGTTTCTAGTTTAAGGTGATTCAGAAGATTCGCGGTTAAATAATCCTAAAACAAAATTGAGCAGAACTTCCTGACCAAAATCAGGTAATTCTTCTTGTCCGATACCATATAAGTGAATTGTGGTTTCCCATTGACCGGTTTCATCCCGGATGGTGAAATTCGTTTCTTTAAAACTTTCTTTCCAATTGGTTAATTGTTCTTTTTCACTCTCGGTCAACGATAAACCGTTTTTTTCCAGACCCTCATTATTACTGATAGCCATGATCATATCGCTGGTTATAAGCAACTGTTCTATCATTGTGCTGTTGAAATAAGTTTTTTCCATACTAATCGTCAGGTAATTACTTAAAGAGTTTGATTCCTGGACGTTCGTGGTTGATTCAGAAACCAAACCACCATAAATAATACTGCCATCCTGATTGGTATGATATTCGAATATTTGACCCCATGCCTCCAGGATGACCCTGAAACCAGGAACAATCAGAGACAAACATGCAGAACCGTTCCCTAATTCCAGACACGAATCCTGCCATTCAACTGGTTCTATGGCTTGCACTAATATTTCCGTGGCTGGAATATCAAGTTGCTTTGATAGTAATTGAACTGTCTGGTCTTGCGGGGAATTGATCGTGCTCATTACGCTTCGAGTACGTATCATTGAAGCTAAGGAATCTGTATGAACTTCATATATTTGGTTTACTGTACTTAAGATGATCAAATAACCTTCGATTTGTTCTTCCGGGCATATTTCATTAGCGGTGGGAATCCCAAGACAAAGATCACCCCAGGTATGCATTTCGGTTGAAAGAACTTTTATTTGATCTGCCGAAGTTTTGGATTGATCAGCTACGACCTTGAGTGTTGCATCCAGAACGCGCATTCTTTTTTCGTAAACACTGGCAAATTCAAACATGGGAGTTTTGCGGTTTACTGGTACATCAGTATAAGTATTTTGGCAAGCAGAGAGAATTGCAAGAATTAGAATGAAAAGCGGAATTAAGTAGGTTTGATTTAGAATTTTTGTGTTCATAATTGTTTATCAAAGATCAAGAAATGCTTTGATTATAAATTGTTTTTGTGAGCCACAGGGAATCGACGCTAATTAAATAGTATAATGTTTCTTTTGAGAGAAATTCAAAAAAACTGCGATAGGAGAAACGGTTATGTATCTTGATCCCGGATTTGGAAGTATGATTTTACAGCTTGTTCTGGCTGGTATTTTAGGTATTGGTGTCATTATTCGGGTTTTTTGGAAAAGAATTAAGGGGATATTCGGTAAAAAGGAAAAAGATATTCTTGAAATGGATGATGATCTAAATGATGAAGAGTAATACAGATAACCGGATCAAATCATCGTTTCGTGATCCGAGTGGATTTATTTTCAAAAGAGATGGGGAAATCTATAGACAAATTAATCACTTCTATCAACAGGACTATGATTATTTTCTTTCCTCAGGACTAATGCAGGAATTATTAAAAAGAAAAATGTTGCTTCCATTTCTGGAAGTAGAAATATCGCCTTACGATTCAGAATTTCATTACAAAACCATAAAACCGGAGAAGGTTCCTTTTATTTCCTACCCTTATGAGTGGTCTTTTTCTCAATATCGCGACGCAGCAATCCAAACACTTCGAATTCTAAAAATCGCCCTGCAATTTGGGATGGTCTTAAAAGATGCAAGTGCATACAATATTCAATTTGTCGGTAATCATCCGGTATTAATGGACACACTAAGTTTTACCCGATATCAAGAAGGAAAACCATGGGTAGCTTATCGACAATTTTGTCAGCACTTTCTTGCTCCATTAGCATTAATGAGCAAAGTGGATGTTAATCTTAACAAATTAATGCTGAATTATATTGATGGCATTCCATTGGATCTTGCAAGCAAACTTTTGCCTTTTAAGAGTAGATTAAATTTCGGTATCTCTGCACATGTCCACCTTCATTCTTTGGCTCTAAAAAAATATACAAGTGAGTCTGAAACAAAACCTCAAGAGATGAAAAATTTCTCTAAAAATTCATTAATTGGATTGATCGATAGCCTTGCGAATACAGTTAAGAAGTTAAAATGGCAGGCAAAAGGAGAAAACTGGGCTGATTATTACCAGTCAACCAATTACAGTGAACCTTCATTTGATGCCAAACAAAAAATTGTCTCTGACTTGCTCCATCGGATTCATCCTGCTTCAGTTTGGGATCTTGGTGCGAATACCGGTTTTTTTAGCAAATTAGCGAAAGATATTCCCGGGTGCCATGTGGTCTCTTCAGATTATGACCCGGAAGCAGTTGAACAAAATTATTTGGATTGTAAAAAAAATAAAATAACCAATATTCATCCCCTCATTCTTGATCTTATCAACCCATCTCCTGCAATTGGTTGGGGTAATGAGGAGCGCAATTCATTTCTCCAAAGAGGACCAGTGGATGTGGTGATGGCGCTTGCATTAATTCATCATCTGGCTATTTCCAATAATTTGCCACTTCCGCATGTTTCAAAAACATTTGCAGGAATGGCTGAAAATCTGATTATTGAATTTGTTCCAAAAGAAGATAGTCAGGTAAGGCGTTTGCTTTCTTCCAGAGATGATATTTTTGATTCATATCACAAAGAAGGGTTTCTAAATGCGTTTTTGCAGGACTTTGATTTACGAGAAGAAATCCCTGTGAAAGGAACTGAAAGAACTGTTTATTGGTTTTCGCGAAAAAACAGTGTCAGTTATGACTAAAAAGGGGAAATGCAATATCTAAAGACTTTTTTTAAACCAATCTTTAGTATTCAAAATTTCTGGAAAGGTGTTTTTGCCCTGACATTTATTTCCGGGTTCATTTATGTGTTTATGGAATGGTTGTTCAATATAACAAAACCATCGTTTATGAATAACATGAATTTGTTTGGAAAATTGGAAATTCTGGATTTTGTAGGTTCTTTGACAGCACTCATTGGAGTGATTCCCGTCTTTTTCTTGTTTCTGCTTAGCAAAATTCCCTTCTTGAAAAAGACAGAAAATCTGATTTTAAGTTTAGCCGCTATTGTGCCCACAGCTTTTCTATCAGCACTCATCCTGATTCTGGTGGACAATTTTACCTACACAATTTTTCGTTATGGCATTGTTTCAACAATTGGAATTTGGCGGGCTTTATACGCCATATTATTTATTGTCTTATTCGTATTTACGTACCGTTTCACCCTATCGACCATACATAACCTGCATACTAATATTCATACGAGTCGATTTGGATGGTTGATCTCCATACTGATTATCGTTTTTATGTTAGCTTCTTTATTCATTCCATATTTTCGGCATGGAACTTTAGCTGGTGTGATTCCGGAATGGAAGCTAAAGACCACAAATGGACAATTTCCTAACATCATCATGATTACAAGTGATGGGGTGAATGCAGGTCATATGTCTTTATATGGATATAAAAGAGACACCACACCTTTTCTGCGCGAACTTTCTGACACCTCTTTGGTTGCTGAAAATGCGTTTACGAACAGCGCTAATACATCCGGCTCAATTGTCTCCATTCTAAACAGTAAATATACAACGACGACACGAGTACTTTATCCTCCAAATATTCTGCGTGCACAGGATTCTTACCAGCACCTTCCCGGGATCTTAAAAACTCTCGGCTATTACACAATTCAAATGGGTTTTGAAGTCTATGTTGATGCCTATAACCTTAATTTATTAAGCGGATTTGATGAAGTAAATGGTAGAACCTACCTGGGCAGCAATTACTTTGATAAATTAAAAACTTACTTGCCAGGTGAGAGTGCTTATTTCTTTTATGAGACTTTCAACCGGATATTTGACAGGCTAAGACATATATTTTTTATACATAAAATGGAAAATGCTTTTCAGCAGGTAACAATGGTTTCCGAGTCATTTTCCGATGTCGAAAAACTGGCAAAATTATTTAATATTTTGGAGACGAAAAATCAACCAATCTTTGTTCATATTCATTGGATGGGAACACATGGGGCGAAATTCTATGCAAATGAACAAAAGTTTTCCGGAAGTAAGCAGAAAGAACTCCAAAATGATTGGGATATCGATTTTTATGATGATTCTATTTATGAAATTGATCAAATCATAAAGCAAATTTACGAAAAACTCGAAATTGAAGGGAAGGCGGAAAATTCAATCATCGTCTTTGGTAGTGATCATGCTCAAAAGTATTTGACGAATGTTCGGATACCGATTTTCTTCCATTTCCCGAATGATGAGCATGCCGGAAGAATTTTAATGAATGCTCAAAATATAGATATTGCACCCACATTATTAGATTCCCTTGGTCAACCTTTACCTGATTGGATGGAAGGAGAAAGCTTATTAGGTGGGTTGGAAATTCAGAGACCAATCTTTGCTGCTGGAGTTGGTAAGGCAAAAGTAGAGGATGGTTTTACCGTAGTCGATCGTGATGCTTTAAAACCACCTTTTTACCAATTTGGCTATTTTTCTATCAATATGTGTGATCGATGGTATCGATTGAGTGTTGTGGATGGTATTTCATTTCAACAGGGGAAAATTGGTTTTTATAATACAGCTTGCTCAAACGAGCCGATGTCAGACAGGGATGTTCTCCAACTTTTTGTTGAACATCTGAAAGAAAAATCGTTCGATACCGGAATTCTCGAGGAATGGATCGAAGAATATGCAAAACAATGATTACAATCATTAAAAATTAAACGCTCCTTTTGAAAAAACCTTCTAAGTATTGCTGGTTATATCAATTGTTTGGCAAACAACTTAAATTCTGGAGAAAATTATAGATTTGGAATCAAATAAGCATATAAAACAACCGGTTACTTGGCGAGGATTGTACTATCTCACCTTTCTTTGTTCATTTGGATATGTTTTTTTGGAGTGGCTTTTTGTTGTTACAATGCCCTCTTTTTTGACGAATGTTTCCTGGCTTGTAAAATTTGAAATACTTGTTTTTGTTTCTGCCTCTGCAATCAGCATAAGTTTTCTTTTGGTTTCTTGTTTTTTTCTTGTGGCACAAATAATTCAAAGAAAGCAAGTCAAAAAACTTATTTTTAATATTGCTAGTCTCGTTCCAGCAATAATTTTGGCTTGTTTGACTCTGATTTTGATCGATAATTTTACATATACTATTTTTGATTTCGGCATTATAAAAACAACAGGAGCTTTCAGGGGTTTCTATGGAATAGGATTTGTTGGAATCCTGTACCTATTTCACAGAAAAATCTATTCCTGGTGTAAAAAAATAGGCAGATTGTTCTTAACATCAGTGATTGGTTGGAAAATTGCCATCATTACAACTATAGTTCTGTTGATATTGATCCTAGGACCGGTATTAAAAACGGTGAAAAATTTTTCTGGTCTTAATGATCTTTTGCCAAATAATCAAAGTAATGAACTTCCCAATATTTTGATCATTACAAGCGATGGTTTAAATGCCGACCACATGTCAATTTATGGATATGAAAAAGCAACAACACCATTTCTAAACGAAAGAGCGCAGAATGCACTAGTAGTTGAGAATAATTTTAATAACAATGCCAGGACTGGTGGTTCAATCATATCAATTTTGACCGGAAAATATCCCAGTACAACTCGTGTAATTTTCTCGCCAGATATTTTACGCAATGAGAATTCTTACCAGCATCTTCCAGGAATTTTAAAATCCTTAGGGTATTACACAGCACAATATGGTGGGCATACATTCAATTACAATTTATTACAAGGATTTGAAGAAATTAATGGAAGACCTGCAATTAAGAATTCTGTTCTCGATGTAATGGATGACTATATTCCGGGAGATTTCGCTTATTTCTCTTTTGAGATATTAAATCGTATTGCTGATCGTTTACGCCATATTTTTTTCATTAAGAAAATGGACGATTCCTTATTACATCTTTTAGAGTGGGATGGAAATTTTAGCGATTATGATAATCTCAATAAACTTTTTTCATTAATGGAAAATACAAGTTCCCCATGGTTCGTTCAAATGCATTGGTTGGGCACCCATGGGGATTATTTCAAAGTACGCAACCAGGTGTTTTCCCTTGGAAAAGACCCTGATAAACAAGAAGCCTGGGATCAAGATTTTTATGATGATGCTATTCTGGAATTTGATGAAGTTTTACGCGGGATTGAAGAAAAATTGGATGACCTTGGCAAATTGAACAATACGGTTGTTGTAGTTGGTAGTGATCATGGCCAATTTTGGAAGGTAAATGAACGAATTCCTCTTATTTTTCTGTTTCCTGAAGGGGAATATGCCCAGGAAATATTTTATAATGGCCAAAATTTGGATATAGCGCCGACTCTTTTGGATTACATGGGGATTGAAAAACCTGCCTGGATGAAGGGCGACTCTTTGTTGGATGGAATTGAGAATCAAAGATTGATTCTTTCCTTTGACCTTGGTGTAACAACAGAAGGTGAATTTGGTATCTCAAATGACCCGGATTATTCAGTGCCTCCATTCTACCAATTTGGAAAAATCTCTGCTATTGATTGTGATCGTTTTTATTCTCTTTCATTAAGAAATGGCTTTCGTTTGGAAAAGGGTTTGATTAAAGGTTATGATTCGCCATGTAATTATGTATACGATTCAGACGAACAGATCTTGCACGCCATGCTTGAACATCTTAAAGAAAACCGGTTTGATACCAGTACATTGAAATCTTGGATAGAAGATTTTTTGGCTCCGTAGACGAGGTTACATAATTTTTTACCCTATAACTGGTTGGAAAATCGAATTGGATAGAGATAATGGGAAATTATAAAAATTTTTTGAAAACAAATAGACATTTACAAAATGATAGGAAAAATATCGAATCATTAAACTGGCGTGGGTTGTTCTTCCTTACCGTTTTTAGTTCTTTGGGATATATTTTCTTAGAATGGCTTTTTATTGTCACAAAACCATCTTATTTGACCACTCTTTCCTGGTTGGAAAAATTAGAAATCTTTATTTTTGTTTCAGCTATTGCTGTTATTATTAGCTCACTGTCATTTCTCGGTTTTTATCTGATTACAAAAATTTTTAAAAATGAAAAAGTAAGAAAAATATTTTTTTTCTTTGCAACCCTTATTCCATCATTTATTCTTGCAACATTGTCCCTGTTGTTGATTGATAATTTTACATATACGATGTTTCAATTTGGCATTGTATCTTCTGATGGCATTTTGAGAGGGCTTTACGGATTGGGTTTATTTTTAATTTTCGTTCTGTTCACCCGAAAAATGAGTGGATGGGCTAGCTCAATAAGAAACAGTTTTTTTAAGAATGTAACGAATAAAAATGTTGCCGGGTTTTCAATTATTCTAATGATTATGGCGATACTGGTTCCATTGATACTCCAGTTGAATAAGGAAATTGTTTTTTCTGGATATCAAACAGAAAATACTGACAGGGAGTTGCCGAATATCTTCCTGATCACTGCGGATGGATTAAATGCTGATCATATGTCAATTTATGGTTATGAAAGAAAGACTACACCTTTTCTAGACAGTTGGGAAAACCAATCACTCGTGATTGAAAACGGTTTTACAAACAGTGCCAAGACAACCGGATCTATAATTTCCATCCTCACAGGCAAATATGTATCTGACACAAGGGTCTTATACCCACCAGATGTATTGAAAAATGAAGATTCATATCAGCATCTTCCAGGGATTCTGAAGTCACTTGGCTATTACACGATTCAATACGGGCAATCATATTATGCAGATGCATATGCACAGAATTTGTTAAAGGGGTTCGACGAGGTATTTCAAAGTTCAGTTGAAAAAAGCAGTTACCTGGAATTACTCAATTCTTTTCTGCCAGAAAATATTGCTTACTTCGCGTATGATGTATTTAATCGTATTTCCGACCGACTTTTACATATTTTCTATATCAAAGTGATGGATAATGATTATTTGAAAGTTACGGGAACTACATCAAGCTTTGAAGATTTTCAAAAAATAAATGACATGTTCGATTTAATTCGAAATAGCTCTCAACCACTATTTGTCCATTTACACTGGATGGGTACTCATGGACACTTGTTTAATCCACGTGAACAGATATTTTCAGCAGGGGTTGACATTAAGAGTCAAGAACCTTGGAATCCTGATTTTTATGATGATGTAATTCTGGAGTTTGACAAAACTATTCAAGGGATTGTGGATTTTCTTGAAGATAATAACCTGGCAACAAATTCAATCTTTATTATCGCAAGTGATCATGGTCAGAAATGGGTGGCAAATGAACGCTTGCCATTAATAATTCGCT
>CAZPIM010000013.1:47565-50037 GCA_964586385.1 uncultured Anaerolineaceae bacterium | reverse complement strand
GGTTGCAGGGGGATCAATTCGATGGTGTCATGAACTATGAATTGACATATCCGATTTGGAATTTGCTTGGACATGAAGGTCGCGTGACCGAACAACTGGATGTGCATGGGTATCAGAATGAAATCAACAAATTGTTGGTAGCTTACCCCAAACACACTATTCCCAATATGTATAATTTGATCGATAGTCACGATACGCCCAGGATTGATTTTAAATGTGGTGGACAAAAAGCAAAAATAAAACTGGCTTATGCATTAATGATGACATTTAGCGGTAGTCCAAGTATTTATTATGGCAGTGAAGTTGGCTTACCTGGTCCCACAGGACACAATCGGCGTTGTATGCCTTGGAATGAAAAAGACCAGGACCGAGATCTGTTTACGCATGTGAGAAAATTAATTCAATTTAGGAAAGAGTATTCCTCCTTCAAGTCTGTTGATATCAAGTGGCTGGATGATAACTCATCAGAGAACATATTGATCATGAAAAAAGAATCCGAAAATGAAATCTTGTATTTTCTGGCAAATATTAATGAGACAGAAAAATCAGTCCAACTTCCCAATGAAATCAAAGGGAAAATTGCGTTAGATTTAATTCAGGAACAATCAATTCATTTACAAAGTCATATGAAACTGTCAGAATTAGGTTTTCGCCTGCTTATTATCAGAAAATAAACCAAATCGTGATTGCATTTTGCGTTTATATTTGGAAAAAAATTTCCAAAAGGTTGTGATGGAAAATGTGTGAGCTCGATTGTAACCTTAATTACCTCAAAAACTTTTTTTGCGGAATATTCTAACATTCTGCCTGGGCATTTCCAATCATTCTGTTTTCACTCAGTTTCGGAATGGCTGGTTACCATTTTATCGAAAGATTGAGTTGGGTGGATGCCATTTTGAATGCATACATGATCCTGGGGAGTATGGGTCCCGTGAGTGAAAACCGTACGACTTCAGGAAAAATATTTTCATCTCTATTTGCTTTGTATTCAGGAGTTGCTTTTTTAGTGATAACAAAGATTATCGTTACACTGGTGGCGCATCGCTTTTTACATCATTTGTATATGGATGATGATTCAACTGGTTGATAATCTTTGGATACGTTTTGCCTTCCAATATGGATATAGATGGATAAAAAGTCCCAGGAAAAGCATAAGCATTCCAACGAATCCCAAAATCGGTAATTCAAAGTAATACCCATTTTGGAAGCCAATCCAATTAAAATAGAGGTGAAATACCAGTGGAACGGCTATCGCAAGTGGGTCGATCTTTGCGTTAGGGGGGACTTTTGGACGGAAAATGATCACGATCAATGCACCAGCCTGTAATAAAAAGCCCATACTCAGCAATCCGGAAATTCCATTCGTGCCAAATTCATAAACAAACAGATAATTTGTGATGGCTAAAATGAGAATGGAAATAAACGTCGCCAGAGGAACATAACCCCAACGTTTCATGGCATTTTTTGAAATTCGCCATTTTCGGGTTTGGAAAACATAAAGCATACTGCTGTAGGAAACCACAACGATATACCATGCCCAAAAATTTCCCCACGGAACACCGAACCATTGTGCATCCAGTGGAATTGCCCAGGTCCAAAATCCCTGTCGGATGGCAATTACATCACAGGCAAGATCCATATTCAATGCCAGGAACCCAATCAGGAATGGGCGTGCAACACCGGGTATGTCCAGTTGTTTTACATATTCCATACCACTGAAAATGATCACGGACCATGCTAAACCAATGCAGAGCGGTGCGCCATCAATCATGATCAGAAATTGTCCGTAATGGTAAGCTGAAAGTTGTTGAATGGTCATCCATTCAAGGAAAACTCCATAGAGAACGCCAAATAACAGTTCGGATACTCTTGATCCACCTTGTTGGATGGCTCTTCTTAGACAGGCTATAAACAAGATATAAATCAGGATTTCGAAGATTAAAAACTGTGGGTTCAATTAACTATTTCCTCTTATGGGTGATCGCTTAATTGTAACCCCGGAAATTTTCCGTTTCACAAATTTGCGCTTTTTAATCAATCCATTTCCACAATAAAAAAGGATTGGGCAGACATCCATAAAACGCCATCACCCAGTTTAAAATCACCAATTTGAGAAATGATTTTTCCTTTTCGACTCAAAGAAATACTCACTTCTTTTGATGAAGGATTGACACCCAAAATGCATCTTCCTCTGCGGTACACTAATGGATACTTATTTTTTTGCGCATAGATAATCTCAAAATCTGCCGATGCTTGTAAATCCGGAAGATCATGCCTTAGTTTGATGAATTTTTTTACCTGGTTTAGCAACGAATTAGGATCATTTTCCTGAAATTCTACGGTTGGTGCATCATTGCTCTCATCCACGGGTAAATACAGCGAATCTTTGTTTGCATTGGAAAACCCCAGATTTTGTGATGAATCCCATTGCATTGGTGTACGTGTTCCAGTTCGTTGGTAACCACCTTCTTT
>CAZPIM010000013.1:26240-47465 GCA_964586385.1 uncultured Anaerolineaceae bacterium | reverse complement strand
TCCTTTTTTCGAAATAGGGCGTGGTAGCCGTTATCTTCGTGGTCGAGGTAAAAATCTGCATGGAATCCACAGTTTAACGCTCTTTCAGGGTTGGACCATTCGGATATAAAGGCGACTTCCGGGTATTCCATACCGATTTCTAATAGTATTTCGTTCCAAACTTCCATGGTCGCCGTTTTCTCATCATCATTTTTCACTAATGAATCAGCCATATCCACCCGGAAACCATCGCATCCTTGCGCGAGCCAAAAACGCATTACATCCTTCATTGAATCTCTCGTTTGTTTGCTGGAAGGATGTTGATAAGGAATTTGCCAGGGTGCAGTGATGCGATTAAATCCATAATTCAATGCGGGTTGGCTGCAAAAGAAATTGACCAGATAAGCGCCATTTCTTTCGGATGCACCGGTCATTAATCGAAATTCTTGCGGTGCATTCCAGACGCTGTCGGTCCAGATATAGCGGTCAGTCATTGCATTGATTTTTGCTTTCTGGCTTTCGAAAAACCAGGTGTGCTGGTCCGATGTGTGCCCTGGCACAAGATCTAAAATGATACGAATTCCCAGTTGATGTGCTTCTTTGAAGCAATTCACCAGATCTTCATTGGATCCATAGCGCGTTGCAACCTTTTTGTAATTGCGCACATCATAACCGGCATCCTTAAAAGGTGAATCAAAACACGGATTTATCCAAATGGCATTGCAGCCTAGATTTTTGATATAGGGAAGCTTTGCGATGATCCCTTTGATATCGCCAATGCCATCACCATTACTGTCATAGAAACTTTGTGGATAAATTTCATAAAAGACTGCGCTATTTAACCATTCAGGCATCAGATGTCTCCTTGCCAGCATTTATACCTTAGGTAGAAAAATTAATTTGCATCTACGTTTAAGCAATTCTCGAAAAACATGTCACTTCATTATATTATTCAATGACATCAAGCAAGAGAAGCCTTGTTTTGTGTCTGCATTTATGTAAAAACGAATCATTTTGGAATCAGTTTTTCTCTTGTTAAGGCAAACCTAAAGAAGATGTCTGTTTTATTCAAAAGAATTTTTCACTATCTTTTTTTAAAATTCAAAAAACCAGGTTTCTTCTCCTTACAAAGTTTAAGTAAAGAATTAAAACCTGGCATTTTTGTTACCAATAATCTATTAAATATCTTATAGTCTTTTGTAAACCGTACCGATGACCAACAAGACAAATCCGGCAGCCACAAACCAAAACGCATACGTACTTACGAATGGAATAGTGACAAGATTACCCAAAATTCCCAATACGCCGAGTATTACAGCGACCAACCATAATGTTTGAGTTGGAGCATTTAATTTCATTCTTTCCTCCTTGGGTGAATTGTTTAAATCATTATAGGTTGATTACCCATTTAAAGATAACCATTTCTCCAATAAAACAATTATTTTTTATTTTTTTTCAAGAATTCTCTGGCTTGTTTTTTTGTTTTTGGGCTTTGTACCTGAATTGCTTTTTCTGCAAATTCAATCATAGGTTCTTTATTATCTATTTTTTCCCATATTTCCTCGAAAACGACCAGGATATCTGTTCTTATCAGATCAATTCTTTCAGGCATTAAATTGACATGTTTTTCAATGTGCAACAAAATGCTCATCAGAAAAGGTCGCAAACTGGGTTTCGCCAGGAAAATTGTCGAAGTGCTTTGGATAAGATAACGAATTGTCATGATACTTCCGCTGTGAAGGTGTGAAAAATAATCTTCTTTAATGGATTCGAATTTATTTTCAAGGTCGGTCGGGCATAAAGCTGCCAGTAATTGAATCGCAATCGATCGGAAGTAATTATTGGAATCCTTAAGCATTGCCACCAGGTCTTCCCAGAAAGGATAAAGCAAAGCTCCATCGTCCCTGGCAATACTTTGCGCAAGTACAAATGAATTGAAGCGCAAGGTATCATCGTTGGATTTTAAGTTCTCGACCAAAAAAGGTATTTCATTTGGATTGATCGTCAACCAGGCCTGGATATGAGAAAAATCAGGATACTTCGTGTTTAATTCCAATTGCCAATCGAGCATAATTCCTCTTGTAAATAGAACAAATTTTTTATATAATTTTATCAAAAACGATTTAAATTACAAGTACGAAATTTCACAATAAGGAAATTAAAATGATTTTGCAATATTTATCCTCCCAAATTGGGGAACAGTCGGAACGTGGGAACCGAAAAGCCGCCCTGCTTGTTTTAGAGAACCCAACTTTACTGGAGGAAATCAGGAAAGGTTTGCTTCAAAAAAATGCTGACTTATGTGGTGATTGCGCGGAAGTTTGCACGATGGTAGCAGAACAGGAACCGGAATTGATTGCACCATTGGCAGACATCTTAATCTCCCTACTCGCGCACAGAAATACCCGTGTACGATGGGAATCCATGCATGCCCTCGCTTTAGTTACTTCTTTTACCCCAGAGATAATCGCCGATGCACTGCCAACGCTGGAATCGATATTTCGAAGCGACAAAAGTACTATTGTACGGGATTATGCCATCATCGCAGCCGGGAATCTTGCACAAGTTAATCCTGCGTATGCCAAAATAGCTTATCCGCTATTGAATCAATCGCTTACTTTACATGCAACCAAACATGCCAAACATGGTCTGGATGGTTTCCGAAAATCGGTTACCCACCTTCTGGACAAAAAAACTGAATTGGAAGAAATCGCGGATATTTTTATACAATCACCACGACCATCCATTCAAGGAGCTGCCAAATCTTTAAAGAAAACGTTGAGAACAATTAGTTCAGCCTAAATTCTTATGATCATTTATGGATAGATTTCAGGATTAACAATATGGGGCAAGCGCTGTCCCTGAATGCCGGCGATGATATTTTTCGCCGCGATAATCGCCATGTCATCTCTGGTTTTAAAGCTTGCACTGGCGATATGTGGTGTGACAATCAGATTTTCCAGTGTTAACAAAGGGCTGTCATGCAGAAGGGGTTCCGGGTCAGTCACATCAATTCCTGCTGCAAAGATTTGTCGATTTTTCAAGGCATAATAAAGCGAATTGCTTTCGATCATTTCTCCGCGAGCCGTATTAACCAGAATACAATTCGGTTTCATTTTCTTAAAAGAATCTTCATTAATTAAAAATCTGGTTTCAGCCGTCAACGGGGCATGCAGTGAAATAACATCGGATTGACATAACAAAGTTTCCAGATCCACTTTTCGTGCCTTTTCATCTGTTTCAGCGGTCGGATCATAGAAAATGACCTGCATATCAAATCCGCTTGCCCGCCTTGCCATCGCTTTTCCAATTCTGCCATATCCAATCAGACCCAGGGTTGCACCTTTGAAATCTGCACCTAATAAGATACCGGGTCCCCAGGTCTTCCAGGCTCCTTCCCGAACATTTTTTTCTCCAGCCACAATGTGACGCCCGGCAGCCAGCATCAGCGCAAAGGCATGATCAGCAGTTGCGTCAGTCAATACATCTGGCGTATTCCCGACCGCGATTTTACGTTGATTGGCGGCTTGAATATCAATATTGTTGTATCCAACTGCATAATTGCTGATCACCTTGAGTTGTGAACCAGACCGATCCATAATTTCTTCGTCAATTTTATCGGTAAGCAGGCTTAAAATGCCGCTAACCCCGGGCACTTTTTCCAAAATCTCCCGACGCCCGGGAGGTAATGCTTGATCCCACAGGATGATTTCACATTGGTCACGCAATAGGTCTAGACCTGCTTCCGGTATTCTGCGGGTGATAAATATGGTTGGTTTTGACATGTTGTCCTCACTAAAATTCTTATAATGGTGAAAATTGTACCCGAAAATAATGACCATCGCATCGAAATTTCAGTTGACGCAATTTCGTTTTCTGATATATTGGAATTTATGAATTTTTACCCTCACCAATTCTTAACACAAACTTTGGCAAAGCATCCACAAAAAGAAAAAGTTCTGGAGATTCTTTCGAGTGCCATTCAATCGGTTGAACCTGCCAACGCAGTTCGGAACTTCATTCATCGTGATGGTGATTTATTGAAGGTCAATAACAAAACTTATGATTTGTTGCGATATGATCATATTTATATCATCGCTATTGGGAAAGCCGCCAGAGCGATGAGTGAGGAAGTAGGTTTTATTCTTGCGGATCGACTAACCCGTGCCTATGTAGTCCCAAAACAGATGTTTTCTCCCAACGATACACGCTTTGAAATCATCTCCGGAGGTCACCCTGTCCCAAATCAAAACAGTATCTTGGCAGGGCAGATGATCGAAAAGGCTTGCCAAAAATTCACTGCAAAAGATCTCGTTTTTTGTTTAATTTCCGGTGGTGGGTCTGCTCTGGTGACATTACCAGTGCAAGGATTACTATTACCGGATTTACAAAACCTGACCAGTCTTCTTCTAGCAAGCGGGGCAAGAATCGATGAAATCAACACACTCAGGAGACATCTGGATAACATTAAGGGTGGAGGGCTGGCAAGGATGGTTGCTCCGGCAAGTTTGATCAGTCTGATTTTATCCGATGTGGTCAACAGCCCTCTGGAAACGATTGCCTCCGGTCCAACAGCACCGGATCCTTCTACGTTGTCAGATGCTTTTCAGGTCCTGGAAAAATACCAATTGACATCTAAAGTTCCCGAATCCATCTTAGATCACCTTCAAAATGGAATTGAGACACTTAAACAGAATGATCCAATCTTTGAACTGGTTCAAAATGTTCTGATTGCAGACAATTTCCTGGCTGCCAAGGCTGCCGGAGAGCAGGCACAGAAATCTGGTCTAAAAGTAGTTCATTTGGGAAATAGCTGGCAGGGTGAAGCAAGAAAAGTGGCTTCGGAATTATGCAATATTTTAAAGTCAACTCCGGATCACAATTTATGTTTGATTGCTGGGGGAGAGACAACGGTCACAATTTCAGGGCAGGGATCAGGTGGCCGTAATCAGGAATTGGCTTTGGCTGCTATCTCGGAGTTGGCTGGAATGAGCGATGTGTTACTCGTGACTCTGGCAACTGATGGGGAAGACGGTCCAACAGATGCGGCAGGGGCAGTTGTTTCCGGTTTGACCGCAAAACGGGCAAAGGATGCCGGGTTGAGTGTGACGGATTATCTTAATCATAATGATTCATATCATTTTTTTGAACAACTCGGCGATCTTCTAAAAATAGGTTCAACTGGTACAAATGTGAATGATCTGACATTTTTGTTTCGGTTTTAGCGATTCTGGTAAGTTCGAAGGATTTGATTGATTGCATCCTTCATGTGTTCCATATTCACTTCCATCTCCTGGGCAAGCTTGATTTGTGTTCTGCAGCGTATTAAGTTCTGTTGTGGATAGTCAATTTTGTAATACTTGTTTCCAACTAAATAGTCTTGCAAATATCGTATTCCCTGTTCGATCGAAATAATGTAAGGCGCAAAAGGTAATAATGCAATCTCATCCGGGCTTAGAATTGGAAAGCTGGAAGCGATGAATCCTTTAGTATATGCCTCAAATACATCAAATCTGAAATTTACATAATCCGTAACAGACTCATCTTCAGTGGATGAATTCGTCATGGAACGAATGGCATCACCAAAATCGAAAAGCAAGTTGCCTGGCATGACGGTATCCAGATCGATCATGCAGATTCCCAGACCTGAATCTTTGTCAAATAGAATGTTTTCCATTTTGGTATCGTTGTGAGTGATGCGCCAGGGGATCACATTTTTTGTCAGAGCAGACCAAATCATATCCAGATATTGACTTTGCTGTTGTAACCATGAAATTTCTAACCGGCAGGATTCCAAAGCAATCGAAGGTAAATTTTCTACCAATTCCATCAATTTCTGAAATCGCTTGGGTGTGTTATGAAAATCCTGTAAGAGTGGAATGATTTTATGCGATGGCAAGTTTGCCAGATGTAAATTAAACTTCCCGGTCACTTTGCCTGCTTCAAAATAATAGCGCGTAAGTTGATTGACCCCATTACCGACATTGTCGTGCTCAATGTAATCATACATGCGCCAGACATCTACATCCTCTGAAATGAAATACGGTCGGCGATCAATTGTTGGGACCAGAACCAGGTTTTTTTCCTCAGGAAAGGATTCTTTTAAATAGTTGCAGACTGTCTGTATATTTCTCATTAATGCGTCTGGGTCCGGAAAAATGTTACTATTAATTCTTTGCAGGATGTATTTTTTATCATCACGCGTCATGACCAGCCAGGATTCGTGTATGTGCCCACCTTTTAACGGTACAATCTGGATCAGTGAACTTGAAAGGAAATAAGATAGGATATCCGCCAACTTGATTTTCTTCATGATTCGATTTTAATCACCATTTTTTCATTCTCTAACCATTATTGAAAAATATCTTTAGACCAATCATTACACGAACGCATTTCTGTTATTGCTGATTATTGTAACCATTCTCTGGTTCGTGTGTTAATACACGTATGTTTTTCAAAAAATAAATAAAGGGAAGATGTATGTCCTTAAAGCGAATTTCAATGGAAGAAAAATTCGGAAATAACAATAAAAATATAAATCCATTTCACAACTTACCCTGGATTGGAAGTCGAGAATGTTTATATCAGGACACAGACAACGTCAAATCACTCATATTGGCGATTGATCGGCCTGTTTGGTTAGTCCTTGACAATGGAAATGTCTTTCTAACGGAAAAAGACGGTTTTTTCGATAAGGAAGACACATCTTTTACTGCTTTTGAAAGGCATGGTTTTCTACCGGCAATGCCAATTGAATCGTTTGGTGACCCCACTTTTATGCAAACATATGGGACCAGATTTGCTGTATATGGTGGTGCAATGGCAAATGCGATCGCTTCTGTCGATATGGTGATTGCTATGGGTAAGGCTGGCCTGATGTGCTCGTATGGATCGGCAGGGGTCTCACCAGCCAGAGTCGAAGAGGCAATCCAAAGAATCCAGGAAGCGTTGCCATCGGGTCCATACGCGATCAATTTAATCCATAGTCCCAATGAGCCATCTTTGGAAAGGCGTCTGGTCGAGCTGTACCTGAAATACCGCATAAAGGTCATTGAAGCATCCGCGTATATGGATTTGACTTATGGTCTCGTACACTTCCGCGTTGCAGGTCTCACTCGTACGACCGATGGGTCGATCACTATTGGTAACCGTATCATTGCCAAGATTTCGCGTAAAGAAGTAGCACGGAAATTCATGATGCCACCTTCCGAAGATTTGTTGAAACAACTATTGGTGGATGGCAAAATTTCTGAGGACCAGGCGGAAATGGCTCGCCACGTCTCTATGGCGGATGATATTACCGTGGAGGCAGATTCGGGTGGACATACGGATAACAGACCTTTAGTCGGTTTAATTCCGACAATGATTGCAATTAGAAATGAAATTCAATCCCAGATGAATTATCCACAACCCATTCGGGTTGGGGCTGGGGGTGGAATCGCTACACCTGCCTCTGCTCTGGCAGCCTTTATGATGGGTGCCGCTTACCTTGTTACCGGTTCTGTCAACCAGTCTTGTATGGAAGCTGGAGTATCGCAACATACGAGAAATCTATTGGCGCAAGCCGATATGGCGGACGTCATTATGGCACCGGCGGCCGATATGTTCGAGATGGGTGTTCGGGTACAGGTGCTTAAACGAGGCTCAATGTTTGCCATGCGTGCCTCACGGTTATTTGAACTCTATAATCATTATTCAACAATTGAGGAAATCCCCGCAAAAGATAGGGAAAAAATTGAAAAAACTATTTTCAAACGAAATTTGGATGAAGTTTGGGAAGAAACACAGTCATTTTTCAAAGAACGCGACCAAAAAAATCTGGATCGTGCCTATCAGGACCCGCATCATAAAATGGCGTTAATATTTCGATGGTATCTTGGGCTTACTTCCCGTTGGTCTGTTACCGGAGAACCTGGCAGAGAGATGGATTATCAGATATGGTGTGGTCCTTCCATGGGGGCATTTAATGAATGGGTTAAAGGAACCTACCTGGAAATTGTCGAGAATCGGAAAGTGGTTGATATCAACCTTCAAATCCTTTATGGGGCAGCTTATTTGTTGCGCATTAGGGGCTTAACTGCACAGGGAATAAAAATACCACCTGAACTGGGGATTTATTACCCGAACGAACCAATTAAACGACAATAAATTTTTAATAGATTTTTTCAATCTTCAACCTGGATCAAATTCATCGGAAAAGTCTTTTCTTCAATTACTTGCGAAGACAAAATCGCCAACGTAATGATGATGGATCCTGATTGTCTCCAAAAAAGGTTTGCCGTTTGGTAGCCCCCGGGATAAACAGAAATACCAAGTTTTTTCCAGCCATTAATTTTCTCGCCGGAAGGAATTTGTATTTCAATCTGGCGCGTATCTATTCTCAAACCAGTCTGTAATGCTTTCATGACGGATTCTTTGGCACTCCATATCAAAGAACTGACCAACGACTGCTCTTCCGGTTTTTGTTCAAAAACATTTTTTGTTTCATGAATTGTGAAATAGTCTTCTACAAAACTGGCAGACTTGGGTTCAATCAATTCAAGATCGATTCCAATCTTATCGTATGGATTAGGTGCCCAGGCTGCGCTGGCTAATCCCGATCTATGGCTGATGGAAACAGAACCGGGTAATATTTCCCCATTGCGGATAACATTTGGGGAACCATCAGCGTAGTTTTCTATGCTGAAATCGGAGAACTGGCAATTTTGAAGATATTTGGAAGTTTTCAGAAGAAGGCTTTTTGCTGTATGGCGACCGGATAACCATTCCTGTTTTCTTTTCGGAAAACGAAATGTCTGTTGTCGGGCAAATTCTGTGGGTGAAAGCCATTCAAGATCAACGAATTCCTGTTGATCTTGAATCTTCCAAAATACTTGGTGTTCAATTTTCATTATTTATTTTTTTGAAACTGGATTCGGATGGGAAAGAAATTATAAATAAAAATAAAACCACCCGAATCCGTTCCTTGTTTTAATTTTTCCCGATTAATTTTTCAATCGGCACCAATAATTGTTTTTCGACACCATATGGTAAAGTGGATGTCTTGTACTGGTCAATCTCCAGGTAAACGAGACCCTGACTGTCAATAACACGTGCATTGAAAGAACGCTCACCTGCACCTGAAATTTCCTGTTTTACCTGGGCGAAAATGGGAATGCCATTGACTTTGCTTTCAAACAACCGTAAATTCCCGATTGATTTTGGCAGGCTGAGCGCACCATCCATGCCAATTTCCCAGATACCGGCTGTTTGGAAACATAATTCCACTAATATGGGAACACTTAACATCAGATCCTTGTTTTCAACAAATGGGGGAATTAGTTTATTCAATTTTCCAAGGACAGTATCGCCATCTTTTTGAACCCCTTCCAATACCTGGAATGAGGGACCATGGAAATACAATTTGTAAATGTCTTCCGCCGAAATTGTGTATGCGCCATTCCAATGAGGTGGCTGGGATGTTTCCGTTTTTCGTGGTTGACCGAAAGGCACAAGATGTACTTTCCCTTTAAAGTGGTTGAGTAAATCAACTTTACCCTGCAGGCGGGCAAGTTTGGATTCAAGGGTTACATCAGCAACAAGCCCTTCCGGCTCCCGAACAACCTGAGCTTTCCAGGTTATTAAACGCGGCTCTTCTTTGTAAAACTTGAAAGGAGTCAAGAATTCTATTTCTGAAAGTGATTCAACTCGAAAACCACCTTTGGCGGAACCCAAAGTTGAAGCGACATGTTCTGCAGCAACAGCGAAACCTTCGATTCCCATCACGCCGGGTAAAAGAGGTGTGCCGTTAAGCGTGTGGTCTTTTAGAAAAGCTTCCTGTGTCGGGTCGAGCAAGGCTTCCAGTAGGATGCCTTCCTGTAAACTGAATCCACTTGCCCGGCTGAGCATGACATGGATTGGATTTCCACTGGTCAAGGCTACATTAGCTTTGGAAACATCCATTCCTCCATCCGGATCGATTTGGGTTTCCAGCATCCCTAATGATCCTGCCAGAATGACTTCACCATTTGTGCCTGCTTCCAACTCTCTGCGAACGTAAGCAGCAGCTTCCAGCGGATTAACCATATCAATACCCGCTCGTTTCATCAATTCAGGAATGTGTCCACGACTTGCCATACCAACTTCCGCCCAGGCACCCCAATCCAGGGTCATCATTTGAATATCTGGATATTGACCACGCATACCGGAGGTGAATCTGGCCAATAAATCATTGGCTGCACTGTAGTCTGTTTGTCCACTGTTTCCAAAACGTCCTGCCACAGAACCGAAACTGACAATGGCTTTTGGTAATTGTTTTAATTCTTCCAGTGTTTTGAACAACCGGAAAAGACCTGTTGATTTAATATCGACAATTTGCCGAAATTCTGCATCTGATTTGTTTTCCAGTTTTCGACTTCTTTCAATGCCAGCTGCATGAATGAGCACATCGATTGATTTTTCCTGCTTCAAAACGCTTTGTATTGCCTCACGAACAGAAACCGGATCACTAACATCGCATGGAATGTAGGTTGCTGTGCCTCCGAGTTGATGTATTGTATCCATTGTTTTTAGGGTGGCTTTTGCCCGTTCCAAAACTGCGATTTCCTGATTGATGATGGCTGGGGTGGCTTTTTTGCCTTCTTTTGAGAGCTGTTGTAGCAGGCTAAATTTAAGTTTTTCCGGATCATCATTCAGTTGTTGCAAAAGAGGATTATTTCTTTCCGGTAATATTGAACGCGCTAATAGATAGAAATGTCCTTTGGTCGCTTTTGCCAGATCCACCAAAATAGGTGCAGTGATTCCACCAGTTCCTCCACTGACCAGGAACACACTACCTGTTTGAAGAGGGTGTGTAATTTCATCTTGCAAACCCTGATTTCTACACACGATCGTAAACCGTTGATTACCTTCCCAGGCTATTTCCTGAACAGATGGATCAAATAGTGTTTCTTCTACCAGCCGGGAAGCAACGTTAGCGATTTTTTCATTTTCTTCAAAATCTACCACTTTCACCAATAGATTTTCCTGTTCGCGCGCAAGTGCTTTTACAAATCCGGCGGTCGCTCCGCTGATCACATTTCCGGCGCCATAACGAGATAATCCATGCAAGCCATCAAATTTCGTTGCAACAATGAGGAATTGGAGGTTTGATAAATTACGAATGGAAGTTACTAAATGGTGAAGTTTTTCTTCTAATTCCTGTTCCCAATCCTCATAAGTCATTTCAGAAAGGATTTTCTCGGAATTAAAGGATGGTAGGTAATACAAACCCTGGATCGGACCTTTTTCTTGCCATTCCAAAATCCTGGATTTTATTTCCTCGTTATTATTATTCTGAATAACCAACACTTCAGCTTTGTGACCGGACAACTTTTTTTGTAATGAAGAAAAAACTTTGCCTTTATCAGCCACAATGATGATGCGTGAGTTTTGGTCGAACGTGACAGCAGTTGGTTTGCACAAGTCCAATCGTGGTCGTAAAACCGCAACGGGTACACGCCGGATGATTCTCTGCTCCAGATCACCAACAAATTCATCCGTTTCTTCTTTTACCTTGACCAAAATTTCCGGTTTTTGTTCCGGTTTAGCCGCGTTGACAGAATCAATTACAAATTGGACAACTTTTGTCAATGTGTTGTAGTCCGCTAAGCGCAGATCTTCTTTCCGGGGTATACCATAATGCTCCCGTATACTGGCAAATAATTCCGCCTGTTTGACGGTATCAATTCCCAAGTCAGCTTCCAGATCTAATTCAAGGTCCAGCATTTCACTCGGGTAACCGGTTTTTTCACTGACGTTTGAGAGAACGAAAGAAGTGATTTCATCATGATTGCTCTCCGAGTCAATGCTTTTCTGTTCATCGCCCGAGACTTCTGTTTGTACGGATATCATGGATGGAATTAAAGCTTGCTGAACTTGTTCGATCTTTTCCACAGCAACCACTTGAATCGTTGTAGTTAATACCGGTGCATCGCTTGCCCAACCAACCGGTCCCTGACCAAACTGCCAGTTTGAGTGCATCGGCTGATTTTTTGGCACTCCGATATGTTTGATGCGCAAATTATGTTGGACGACTTCTAATTCGGGTTGGTCATACCCGGATACAGCTGCCAGCCAGGATTGATATCGTGCCTGGTCTTTACGTTCTCCAACGCCGGCTACTTTGCGAAGTAGCGTCATGGCGATTTGTGAACCAAAACCTGCACCTAAGCGCAAAGAAAATTCAACCGGATAATGTCCGCCTCTGGAGAGGTTCAAATCACCCAGATCGGGATCAGGTTGGAAATCCTGGTCATAATGTGCGATTGGAGGAACAATGCCGAATTCAAGCGCTTTTGCCGCAATCACATCTTCGACACCGACACCCATCGTATGACCGGTAAAACCTTTGGTGTTGGCAATGACAACTTTGTTCGCCTGATCACCAAATGTTTGGCGCAATGCAAAAATTTCAGCTGCTGCGCTCCCGCCTCGTGCAGGTGTGTAAGTCTCATGAGAAATGAAGACCGTTCGGGCAGCGATTTCATTGCGATTGATACCAAAGCGTTGTTCAGCTTGTGAAATGACCCGGTTCATTACTTCGCTAACATGTGGAACATCCAATCGGGTTCCATGAAAGGCAGAATTCGCGATTTGACTGGCTAATACCTCACAAATACCACGCATTCCACGTTCACGCACTGCGTCCTCAGCTTCTATTACGAGAGCGGCAGCACCCATACCCATGATCATGCCATTTCGGCGGCGATCAAAAGGAATAGCAGCCATGCGCACATCACCTTCGATGGTTGCAGCACCACTTGCCATCAAGCCCGTACCTACCCAATTTACTAAATCTCCACCAGTGACGTCATCGCCAGCTACCACAATTACTCTCCGGCAACGACCAGCACGTATCCAATCTTCTGCGATGGCTACTGCATGGGTGGTTGTCGCACAGGCTGCATTGACGTAGGTATTTGGTCCGCGCGCTCCAATATGCTCTGCAAATTGGGAATGTCCCATTGCAAGGATCCGGAACACAAAATTCCTGTGGAATTGATAATCGTTCGTTTCAATATCTTTTTCGAGATCTTTGAGTTTTTCCTGCAATGAAAGTTTAATTTTCGAATCGCTTCCATTGAACAAGGAGATGACCTCAATAAGTTGTTCTTTTTGCTTTATCAAGGATTGAAAACTGTAATATCTATCAGCTTCTTCAGTCATTCTCTCCATTCCGGGAAAAGCAGACCCGAAAATAATGCCTGTTTCATCCTGCAGCGCTTCAGGCAGCATCCAGCGATTGGGAAGTAAAGTACCTTTACTGGTTGTGCGATAATTCATAACTAATGGAATACCTGCATCACGCAAAGCCTCGATACCTGCTGCGATTGCTAATTGTGTCGAGATATCGGTAGCTTCAACACGATCTGCCGGGATACCAAATTCATTGGCCGGATCAAAAGATCCTCTTTGTCCGGCGAGTTTCACAGTTTTGTCCGTACTGTTAATCGGATCCATCACTGCACCGGAGTCCTGTTTCACCAACCGTGTGGATCGTTTTTCCACCATATTTTGGCGGGTCTTTTCCGGGAAAGCTTCAATGCGAACTTCACCATTTAATAGTCGTTGAATATTATCCTCTGCAAAAACAGAAGTTGTTCTTCCAGGCAGCCCTAATCCTGCACCACTGATTACAATGGATCCAGTCAATGGTAAGCGTCCATCTTTTAGCTCAGATGGAGTTGCAATCTGCGTTTTCTCAGATTCTACGACCGGTTGAGAAACCTGAACCTGTTTATTGGGTAAACCGGCAGCGTACAATGCACAAAGTGCTTCATTAAAACTTGGTAAAGCACCTTTGCGTGGATGATTGGTTGCAAGTAAAACTACTTCGGAATTTTCCTTAAAAATATCACTGGTTAATGCGTTTAATACTCTTTTTGGTCCAACTTCAACGAAAACACGTGCACCATTGTCATAGAGTTTTTGTATACCTTTAATGAATTGAACTGGTGATGCCACCTGTTCTGCCAGTAAATCTAAAATCTCTTCCCGGCCATTGGGGTACCATTCTCCGGTTACATTTGCAGCAACGGGGACTTTTGGATCTTGTATGTTCATGCGTTCAATCACTTTGCGTAATGGCAGACTGGCTGGAGCAACGATTTTGGTATGGAAGGCGTGCGAGACAGGAATTTTTACAGCCTGGTAATTGGCAGACATGAAAGTTTGAATTGCTGCATCAACAGCGATGGTTGAGCCTGCAATCACAGACTGCGTCGGACTATTGATATTCGCAAGAACCACATATCCATCAATTGTTTTCAGAATGCGTTCAACTTCCGCTAATGGCGCAGAAACTGCTGCCATACAGCCATTATCTTCCATCGAGACTTTGACCATTTCCCGTCCGCGAGCGCTGACAACCTCCAGAGCTTCTGCAAAAGTAAGCACTCCCGAGGCTACCAATGCGGCGTATTCCCCCAGACTATGGCCAATGACCATATCCGGTTCAAATCCGTATTTTTGTAATAAGCGTAACAAGGCTACATTAGCAGTCAAGACGGCAGGTTGTGTGATGGTTGTGTCTTTTAACTTCGCTTCTGCGGCTTTTAAACTTTCTTCATCGCCGTCCGCATAAATGAAATCTGTTAAAGGTTTTCCAAGCAATGGGGTCATCACCCGATTTGCTTCTACAAAAACCTCGTCTACGACCGGTTCAATTGCCCTGAATTCTTTGAGCATATTAACGTATTGTGAACCCTGCCCCGGAAATAAAAAAGCGATTTTCCCAGGCGTTTTATTCCCATAATAAACCCCCTGGGCAGTCAAAGCCTGCCACATGGCTGTTGTATTACTATCAAATCCTTTTAATGCTTTTTCGGCTCTTTTTAGGAATTCATCAATATCACCATAATCAATTACCAGTCGTTCCGGGAACGATAGCGCTTGTGCGTCTGGGAGAATGGTAGGCGGTAAAGAACCATTTTTCGCCTGCAAAATGATATTTTCAAGCTTTGTTTTTAATTCCTGGAAGGAATCTGCACCAAGATATTGTAGACCACGGAAGTGCGAAGTTACATGTGACACCGCTGAATTGGGTGAAGTAGTGGACGAAGTGGTTTGAATCTCAATTGTGGTTGAGATTGTTGGTTGACCGGAATTAAAGGAAGATGCCTTCACATTTTCTTTGAAAAAATTGATAACCTTTGCAAGGGTGTTGTAATCGGTAAGCCGCAAATCATCTTTTCTGGGAATACCATAATGTTCTCGCATGCTGGCAAAAAGTTCTGCTTGTTTAACCGTATCGACGCCTAAATCTGCTTCCAAATCCAATTCCAGATCAAGCATTTCGGCAGGATAACCGGTTTTTTCAGCGACCTGTTGAATCACAAAAGCTTTTACATCATGATCTTGATGAGAAGTTACTTCAACAACCATTTCTGTCTGCTTGGTTTCTTCTATTGGCGAGGATTGGTTTTGTACATTGTCCAACACAAACTGGATGACTTTTGCAAGTGTGTTGTATTCGGAAAGTCGCAAATCCTCCCGGCGCGGGATATCATAGTGCTGACGAATTGTTGAAAACAACTCGGCTTGTTTTACGGTATCCACACCAAGATCGGCCTCAAGATCCAGATCTGTATCCAGCATTTCCGCAGGATATCCGGTTTTTTCGCTTACTGCAGCTAATACATATTCCTTCACTTCATCATTTTGAATAACTACACTGGAAGCCACTGCTACTGGCATTGTCGCGACCGAAACTTCCGGCTTAACCATATCATTGACAGGCATCGAGAAAACTGGGTTTCGCTCCTGGTGATAGCCAGGTATATATTCTTCCATAACAACATGGAAATTTGTTCCGCCAAATCCAAATGAACTGACAGCAGCCCGACGGATTTCTGCGGCGGGTTTCTCCCATTCTCTGGCTTTGGTATTTACGAAAAATGGCATATGTTCAAAATCAATGTTTGGATTTGGGCGATCAAAATTTGTCGAAGGGGGTAATACCTTTTTATCGAGAGCAATGGCTACTTTTGCAACACCCGCAGCTCCTGCAGCACCTTTCAGATGGCCAATGTTGGATTTCACTGAACCAAGGGCAATGGAATTTAACGGGAGTCCTAAATTTCCAAAGATAGCATTGAGACTATTTACTTCAACAACATCACCCACACGGGTTGAAGTGCCATGTCCTTCTATTAATCCAGCACTGGTTGGCGAAACGCCGGCATTCTTCCAGGCACGTTCAATAGCTTTTATTTGTCCAGCCGGGTTAGGCGCGGTAATTCCTTTTCCTTTACCATCAGAACTGGAACCGATTCCGCGGATAACTGCGTAAATTTTATCCCCATCTTTTTCTGCATCGGCAAGTCGTTTGAGCAAGAAGATTGCAGCTCCTTCACCCATGACAAATCCATTGGCTCCATCCGCATACGGGCGGGTGCCATCAGCGCTTAACGCGCCAATTTTGCAGAATTTAACATATGATTCAGGACCCATATTTCGATCCACGCCGCCAGTTAATACCGCATCAAACTGATAATTATTTAATCCGTTTACTGCTGCTTGAATAGCAGATAAAGAGGATGCACATGCTGCATCAGTGACAAAATTAGGTCCGGAAAAGTTGAATACATTGGCAATTCTGCCTGCAATAATATTGGAAAGCTCACCGGACATGGTGTCTTCTGTTATGTCCGGGATTAAGCTCTGAACATTTACCCGCATGCCATCCATCAACTGGTTCTGAATCGCAGTAGGTAGGTTTTTAAAAGATTCTGTTTTTTGTAAAGCGTCGATATATTCTGGAATGAGAATTCTCATCGTAGACCGATAATGACGTTCTCCTGCATTCGCATTTCCAAGAATCACAGCCATTCGCTCATTATCGATGATCCTATCCGGATAGCCATAGTCCTCAAGTGCTTGGTGGCTGGCAGCTAATCCCCACTGTTGCGTGAAGTCCATTTGCAAGATGACCGTAGGAGGAATGGGAATTCGCATCTTAATGGGGTTAAATTCAAAATTTTTAACCCAGGCACCGATTTTGCTATAGGTCTTATCGACGGCTTTCGGGTCGGGATCATAGTAAAAATCCGTACGCCAGCGGTCAGCCGGCACATCTGTGATGGAATAATGTCCATTTTGAATATTACTCCAGAAAGATTTTGCATCGAGTGCATCTGGCATAATTGCACCGATTCCAACAATTGCTACAGGTTTTTGTTCTGTCATGAGAATTGCCTCCATAAAATGACCTGACTTTTCCAATTAACACAACTAAAATTACACCCACGAGCATTGGGCGTGTAATACTAAGCAATCTAGGAAGTGCAATTGGATTGTTTTTAACGGGTGCTTTACAAATTGAATTTTTGAAAGCACTATTTTTTAAAGGAAAACGACACAACAGTCAGGTTGTAATCTAAGTTGAAAAACACCATTCAAAAAAAAGAGTTACGGATTCATCTTATTTGTAATTCGGGGCACATCAATAAATGTGCCAAAAAATTTTCCACTTTTTGTCATAATTTTGTGTTATAATCTGTACGCTTTGTTGGACAAATAGTTCAACGCGATCAAATGCAATTTCGGAAGGGATTTGTCTGATCGGCAAGTCCTTTTTTGTTGGATGGTTAAGGAAATAGGAAATGAATTTGTTTGACTCACTAAATTTGAAACCTGAATTAATGCAAGCAATTCAGGAATTGGAATATTCGCAACCGACAGAAATACAAGTCGCTGCAATTCCAGCTTTACTTTCAGGAAAAGATGTTTTAGGACAGGCACAAACCGGTACGGGGAAAACAGCAGCTTTTGCTTTACCCATGTTACAAAGAATTGATCCAAAAAATAAAACGGTGCAAGGTTTTATTCTGACTCCCACGCGCGAGTTAGCCTTACAAGTTTCCAAAGCTTTTGAAACATATGCAAAGTTCCAGCCAATTCAGGTTTTGTCGGTTTATGGCGGACAGCCTTATGGAAAACAACTTTATATGCTTAAAGAAGGTGTGCAAGTCGTGGTTGGTACCCCCGGGCGTGTTCTGGATCTAATCCAAAAAAAGAATGCTTTGGATCTCTCATCTGTTGAATTCATGGTTATTGATGAAGCTGATGAGATGCTCAAGATGGGTTTCATTGAAGACGTAGAAGAGATCATCGCACAAACGCCAATAAGTTGCCAAAAAGCATTGTTTTCTGCCACATTACCAAAAGAAGTACGCGCATTAGCAGCAAAATATATGCATAATGTGCATGAAATTACGATTTCAAGCAAAACATTAACCGTAGAAAAAACAGAGCAGCGTTTTTACTTAATCTCAGAGAAAGATAAATTTGCAGCTTTAATGCGCTTGCTGGAAACGGAACCGGTTACCAATGCTTTGATATTTGCCCGAACCAAAATCCGAACAGGGGAATTAGCCGAACAATTAATATCAGCAAATTATTCTGCTGAAGCACTTCACGGTGACTTGAGCCAGGCTGCCAGAGAAGTTGCTCTGGATCATTTCCGCCATGGGAAAACCCGTTTCCTGGTCGCAACAGATGTTGCAGCCCGAGGATTGGATATTCAAGGTGTTTCGCATGTTTTTAATTACGATCTGCCTTTTGAAGCGCAAGACTTCGTTCATAGAATTGGGCGAACCGGGCGTGCCGGTGCCACTGGAGTTGCGATTTCTTTGGTTACCAACAGTGAATTATTCCGAATCCGCCGTATCGAAAAAATGACCTCCCAACCGATGACTATGGCCAAAATCCCGTCTGAAAAAGATATTCTTTCCAAGCGACAGGTCGACTTTGATGATTCGATCATTGAACAATTAGCGTTGGAAAAATACAATCAGGAACTTGGGCTTGTTCATAAATTTGTTGAAATGGGATATGACGTTCATGAGATTGCTGCAGCGGCACTGCATATGTTGCGTTTGGAAAAGAAGTATCCAAAGATCAATATGGTAACCGCTGTCGATATCCAAACCAAACCTGGGAAATCCAGCCGTGAGGCAAAATCAAACC
Source organism: uncultured Anaerolineaceae bacterium (assembly GCA_964586385.1). Classification (GTDB taxonomy): domain Bacteria; phylum Chloroflexota; class Anaerolineae; order Anaerolineales; family Anaerolineaceae; genus UBA6170. The sequence continues at coordinate 28,499 of CAZPIM010000013.1, read as the reverse complement.
GAGAGTTTCGTTCCAGACATGCAGATCGCATGGATCGTGCGAAAGGTAGTCCCGGTCAGAGTCATGAAAAAGGTATGGTCCGTTTAATGTTTGGGTTAGGCAAAGCAGATGCCATTAAACCTCAAATGGTCGTAGGAGCAATTGCAAACGAAGCAAAAATTCCAGGTAAGGCAGTTGGTGCAATTACCATTCAGCAGCACGAAACTTATGTGGATGTTTCTGAAAAATACGCAGAAGAAGTTGTCCGAAAACTAAAAAGACTGAATATTAACGGGAAACCGACCCAATTAAGAAAATCTTAATTAAATCCATATATAACATCAAAAAAAGCCAAAGAAGCACAATTCTTTTGGCTTTTTTATTTTTTAGGAATAAAATTACTGTACAAATGTTTTAGTCTGGGAGTGTTAATGATTAGCTGGATAGCTTTTGATGCAGATGACACACTATGGGAAAACGAGATTTATTATCAAAAAACCCAGGCAGTTTTACAGGACCTGTTAAATGATTATTGTTCTCCTGAATTGGTCAACAAAACGCTGCTGGAAACTGAAATTAAGAACGTGCCATTCTATGGATACGGGATTAAATCATTTGGATTATCAATGATTGAGACTGCTCTGACCCTCTCGGAAAGAAAAATCGATGGTGAGAAGATCCAGTCAATTTTGGAAAGCATTAATGAAATGATCAATACATCGGTGGAGTTACTGCCGAATGTGTTAAGAGTATTGAAATCACTATCCAAAAATTTTCACTTAATGGTGATCACAAAAGGTGACCTTCTTGATCAGGAACGAAAATTCAGGAATTCCCGGTTATCTGCATTTGTTAGTTCATTCGAAGTTGTGAATGTAAAGGAAACCAACACCTATCGAAAGATTTTAGATCGGCTCCAAATACCGATTAAGGAATTTATGATGGTTGGGAATTCTTTACGATCAGATGTACTTCCGGTTGCAGCCCTTGGTGGTTTTGGCGTGTTGATTAACCATCATTTAACCTGGGAGCATGAGAAATTGGTTAATTCGGACTTGCAAGGCCTCCCGTATTATGAAATTGATGGAATAAAGCATCTACCTGGATTAATTGAAATAATAAACCGCGAATTAAAATAAGCTGGTCAATTTTCAGACCAGCTTATTTTTATTAAATTGTTTTTATAGTTGCGATGTGCAATTTGGGCAGCGTGTGGCTTCGATGGGAATATCAGTGAAGCAATGCGGGCATTTTTTGGTTGTTGGCGCGGCGGCTGCTTCCACTTTTGGTTTTTGCAGCTTGTTTATGGCTTTTACAACCATAAATATCACCAGGCCAACAATGATGAAGTCAATAATATTATTAATGAACAGACCATAATTGATGGTTGGTGCACCAGCTTCCTGGGCAGCTGCCAGACTTGGGTAATCGGTACCACTTAAATTGATATACAAACTTTTAAAATCGACCTTACCTAATAACAAACCTATGGGCGGCATAATGACGTCAGCGACGAACGATGAAACAATTTTTCCAAACGCACCACCGATGATTACACCAACGGCTAAATCCACGACATTTCCACGCATAATAAATTTCTTAAATTCTGCAAACATAATTTAATCCCTCCATTTTCGTTTCGTTAATTATACGGTTTAAAGAATAACATGTAAAATGGTGAAAATTAAAAGAGCATTTGCTTATTCGGCAAGATATTCTGTACTATTTTTGGTATTTAACCACTGGATGATCCCGTTTCCGGCAGCAAATCCAGTTGAAAAGCAGGCAGTCAATAAAAACCCTCCTGTTGGTGCTTCCCAATCCAACATCTCCCCGGCACAAAAAAATCCGGGATGTTTTTTAAGCATTAAATTTTTATCCAGTTCAGAAAAATCAACGCCACCTGCAGAGCTGATTGCTTCTGCAATTGGGCGAGCAGAATGGATTGTAATCGGAAGGGATTTGATGCATTTTGCTAATAGGTCAGGATTATTAATGACACTTTTATCAAGAATTTCAAAAAGCAAGTTAAGCCGGATCCCACGAAAACCAATTGATTTCTGTAAGTGAGATGAAATGGAGCGCGTACCTCGTTTTTGACTCATCCTGGAGATGAGTTGTTCTTCACTCAAGTCAGGTGCCAGGTCAAGTTTGAATGTGATTTGGCCATTTTTTTCAATAGCGTCCCGCAGATAGGAAGAAAAAGTATAAATTAAATTTCCTTCGACGCCATACTTTGTTGCAATGAATTCGCCCCTCTGTCTGTGCATCTGTCCATTT
>CAZPIM010000013.1:19711-26140 GCA_964586385.1 uncultured Anaerolineaceae bacterium | reverse complement strand
GCAGATGGCATAGAATCGAACATGCTTACAGAAAGTCCTGCCTGGCTGAGCACATCTGCAGCCATTAACCCTGCAGGTCCGCATCCGATCACGGCTACCTGATGAAAATTCCTGGTTTTTTGAGAAGGTTTATGCATGGTTGTATTGTAATGGAAAAACGGTTTACTTCTCAAAAGCTTATTTCTTATTTGTTATCATAAAATGGACAATTAAAAAAACAGAGTTTGTAATCATCCGATTCAAACTCTGTTTACTTCTGGATTTCGTTATAGATTATGCCGCTTCTTTTAATTTTACCAAATCATGAATTTTATTCAGCGCATCATCGAAGTTTTCACCTAAATAAATACCAGGTACGGTTTGTTGAACTTTTGGATTATTATCAAAGGCTGTCCCGGCATAAGCGAGCATAGGCGTAGGTACAATGACATCCAATTTTTCTTTCAAACGACGCATCTCAAAAGCAGAGAGTTCGGTTGAGGCAGTTAACACAATCATGTCCGGAAATTCATAGGAAGCATAATCGACCAAGTCTTCGATGGGCAGGTCTGGTCCCAGATATTCAATCCGGTAGCCTTCGCTGCGTAACAGAACCGCCAGCATTAAACTTCCCAATTCGTGTTGTTCAGTTGGTGCGCAACCGAGTTGAATATACGGAGCGCTGCGGCGGGATGGATAAGCTTGTAGTAAAGCCATCAATTTTCCCCTCAGGAAATTTGATGCATAATGTTCAGTGGTAATTCGTATTTCACCTCTGTACCAGGCTTCGCCTATTGCAATTAAGGTTGGAGAAAGAATTCTCACAAAAATAGTCATCAAGTCATAGCTTGCGTGTAATTCGCGTATTAATTCGGAAGCTTTTTCTTCATGATGATTTATTAAGGCATCGTATAACCAATGCGTATACGTTTCTGGAGAAGCCTTTGGTTGTGTTAATATCCTGCTGGGTGCAGTTGGAACTGCATCCGGCCAAATACCGCTGCGAGTCATATGTCTTAATTCTGTAACAGCATTGCTGATGGAAATGCCACCATCGACCCGCGATTTAATCCATCGTAAGATTGCAACGTCACGTTCCGAATATAATCGATAGCGATTATCCGATCGATGTGGACTTAATAAATCATGTCTGCGTTCCCAGGCTCGTAATGTTACAGGGCGAATTCCAGTTTGAACACTGACTGATTTGATTGTATAGCGCGGTTCGTCAGAAAATTCGATAATTGAAGCCATAAAAAATTCCTTTCCAAATAATAACGAAAAAAATAAATAATGTAATTTGGATATATATTATCATGTTACAGAATATTTATTAGAATCGGATTAACATAAGGTTAATAAATTTAAACTCCTATCCTGTGTCTTTTGTCAATAATATCACACAAAATAGATAAACTTTATCTTATTATTTAAACATTAATGGAATATTAGAAAAATATGAAAATTATTAAAAAAATGGCACTGAGCTTAAGATTTGAATTAGATAATTGGAGCAAAATTGGCGTATCTTATGTAAAAAGTGCAATCGCGGTAAAATCTCTTCCATCTATCAAAAAGAATCCAAGAGGGAAAAATGAAAAATAATCAGATTATTATTGCATCTCACAATCCCGTTAAATTGCAGGCAGCAAAAAATGGTTTTATTCAAATCTTTCCCGGAAATGATTTTGTCTGGATTCAAGAAGATGCGCCATCCGGAGTCAGCAAACAACCTTTTTCGGATGCGGAAACTTTGCAAGGTGCCATTAACCGTGTTCAATTTATTCAAAAAAACTTTCCGGAGGCAGCGTATTGGATTGGAATTGAAGGTGGAATCCAATTTGACGACGAAAATCAAATGTGTGCTTTCGCATGGGTAGTGATCAAGAATTCTGAATTAATCGGTAAAGCGCGTTCCGGCACCTTCTTTTTACCTCCACAGATTGCGGGTTTAGTAAAATCCGGATTGGAACTGGGTGAGGCAGATGATCTGGTGTTTGGCCAAAAGAACTCGAAACAAAACAACGGTGCAATTGGGTTATTAACGGGGGATATCCTGACTCGAACATCGCTTTATGAACATGCTGTGTTATTAGCTTTGATTCCATTTTTAAACCCGGTTCTTTATAAATGAAAACCTCTTACTAAGAATAATTTGTGTTTATTTTTCGGGTATACTCAAATCATCATTCCTGGGAGACAAATAAATGGCAAATGTAATCATATTAACGGATAGTACCGCCTATATTCCACAAGAAATAGCGAGTCAATTACCAATCAGCGTCATACCTTTAACCTTAATTCTGGATGGAAAAACATATCGTGATGGCGTCGATATTATGCCTGACGATTTTTATCAACGTTTGATAAAGAGCAACAGCATGCCACAAACCAGCCAGGTAACAGTATCAGAATATGAGCAGCGATTCGATGAATTATTATCATCAGGATTTGAAATTCTAAATCTGGGTTTATCCAGCGGGATTTCCAGCTCCTATATGTCTGCTTGTCAAGCGCAAAAATCATTTCCAGGTAAACCGGTTGAAATCATTGATACAAAACTGGTTTCCATGGCCCTGGGTTTCCAGGTTTTAGCCGCAGCCAGGGCAGCCAAAGAAGGTGCTTCATTAGCTGAGTGCAAAACAATCGCCGAGCAAGCTTATTCAAAAATCGGTGTTTATTTTACGGTCGATTCGCTAAAATACCTGGCAGCAGGCGGAAGAATCAATAGTGCTAAACGTTTATTAGGCACTGCGTTGAATATAAAACCCTTATTGGAAATTAGGGAAGGTAAAATTGAATTAGTGGAAAGTGTTATTTCCAAGAAAAAAGCAATAGCCCGCATGGTTAATTTAGTGGAAAAAGGGATTGATGGCCGGAAGCCGGTTCGTGTATCTGTTTTTCATGCTTTGGATCAGGAAACAGCGAATGAATTACAGTCAGAGCTTGAAAAACTATTTCACCCTGATGAAAATATTTTGTCCTTCGTCAGTCCGGTAGTGGGAGCACATGTTGGTCCAGGTACGATTTCGATCGCATACATGGCGGGATAATTTCCTGAAGTTCTTCGGTGTTGTTTAAAATTTGTTTAAATTGTGTAACTAAATAATAACAATATGGTAACAATTGCGAAACTAATTATTTTTTATAATTAGTTAAATTCAATTATCAATGTGATTTCTTCGACGAAAAATGTCCCAATACGTTTCCATAAATCGTTTTCCAGATACCTGGGGTTTGAATGCTCGTTGTCCGGTTTGCAAAAGTCGGACGATGAAAGTAATTCATTTCGATTCTGCAGCTGATCAATTGCATTGCCAGGTCTGTGGAGTCAGTTTTGAAGTTGAGGAAAAAGGTGAACACATTTTTTTTACTCAAACGCCGTTTGATCTGGAATCACAATTAAAGCACCATTGGGTAACTCGCCAACAATTAGCCATCGAACTCGGGAATCGAAATCAGATGTTGAACAGCCAACCAATCTCACTGGAAAAAGTTAATAATCAGCCAAAAGGAAATCCAATCAGGGCTGAGGCGGTACGCAGGGCCAGAAAATTGGTCGAATTGGGAAATTCACCGGAGGTTATACGAAGTGCATTGTCTGAATCCATGCGTTTGACAGATCATGCAATCGAAGAAATTATTTCTGATGCGGTGAATGTCCATAAAATGAAGCAGAAAGAACAAAATAAGAAATATTGGATCATCGCTACAGGTGCAATCGTAATCGTAATCCTAACCATTGTTGTCGTGGTTCAGGTTTTATAAGACCAATGATTTCACTCGAATACGATAATTCGATGTCCATGTGGGGGAATCGTCAGTGAAATTTGTTGATTGGCAATCATTACATGATTCTCATTCTCAAAAGGATCATGCCACTTGCTGTGCTGCCAGATTGGTAAACCCTGGATGTGATATGGTTGGTGATCAATATTTACCATAACAAGTACTTTTTGCTGGTTAGTGAATCGCCAAAATCCGAATTGTTTTGAATTTACAAAAGCCTGTTCATAATCTCCATGCGATAGCGCTGATGTTGTTCGCTTTAGCTCGGTTAGTTTTTGAATTGTTTGAATTAAACCATGCATTTGTGGATAATTTTGGATGGAATTTAACATAATTTCTGGACGCAAGTTGCGATCCGAGTGTTGACTTTTCATACCTTCGATACCCCACTCACTTCCATAATAGATAGATGGAATACCAGGAATTGTGAAAAGTAGTGCGTAAAGTAGTTGTAGATTAATTTTTTGGGTTAATTGGCTGGCAATACGATTAACATCATGATTGTCAATGAAGTTATAAAGGGTGAAATCCCTATAAATACCTTCATTCCCGAATTGCCGGTTAAGAGAATAAGCAATTTCAAAAAAATTTTCATCATTTATGCTCGAATATAAACCTTTGTAACATTCATAATTGGTCACAGAATGAAGAAGATCATTTCGAACCCAATTGCGATAATCACCATGAACAATTTCACCCATCAACCAAAAATCAGGATTAATGCCATTTGCCAATTTACGTATCTCCTTCAAAAAATCTACTGAGATGCAATCTGCTGCATCCAAACGAAGACCATCAATCTCCCATTCGCTGACCCAATATTGTATTGCCTGGAAAAGATGATCTCGAACCGCTGGATTTGAAAGATTGAATTTAACCAAAGAATCATGACCATTCCAGTTCTGATAAGTGAACGGATCTCCGCTCCTGCTTCGACCGGAAAATGACAATCCCTGATACCAATCAACATAAGGTGATGAAGGACCGTTTTTTTGAATGTCCTGAAAAGCCCAAAAAGATCGTCCACTATGGTTAAATACCCCATCCAGGACAATTTTTATTCCTCTTCTGTGCGCTTCCTGACTAAATTCTTTCATATCGGTAGGAGTTCCTAAACGCCGATCGATTTTGAAATAATCACTTGTGTCATATCCATGAGATCCGGATTCAAAGATTGGTCCAAGATACAATGCATTCGCACCGAGTTCAAGCATATGATCCAACCACGGTATTAAATTGAGTAATCGATGTTTGTGTGTAAGGTCCCCGGAATTGTTTTCAGCTGCCCCCAATAATCCTAACGGATAGATATGATAAAAAATTGAATTTTTAAGCCATTCTGGTGTATTCATTTATAATCGTATACCGATCGGTATACCCTCCGGTTAAAAAAAATTATGAAAATATGCCGTACATAAATTGATGTACTATCTGATAGACAGTGTTTTCTTCTAAAAGCCGGTCGCCCTGTAATGCATCGGTTGCATAGATGAGTAATAAACCAATAAAGGAAACGGCCAGCATGTCATTTTTGCCTTTTAAATTTCCATGCTGCCTTGCTGCAATTGCAAAAAGATTAGAGATGATGTGGTGCTGAGCTTGTGCATAGGGGCGAAGTGATTGATATGGAATGCTTTGGGGTGGTGATAAGCGAATCGACATCCAGAATCGGAAAAATCCTGGTTCTATTTGTGCAAATTCAAAAAAATGTCTGGAGATATCTTCCAGAGATTTGACAATATCATTATTGTAGATGCACTTTTCAACCAATTTCGTTTCAAAAGGTTTTAAATACGTTAATAACAGCGCTTCCAAAACACCATGTTTGGATCCGAAATAATGATATAAAGTCGGTTTTGTTACTCCGACCGAATCAACTAATTCCTGCACCCCAACAACATCATATCCGCGTTGGGAAAAAAGCTTGCAGGCTGACCGAATCAGTTCGTTACGATAATCCATATCGAATAGTATACCGATCGGTATACATTTTGTCAATACTTTTGTTCGATCAAATTTATAGAGATTTGAAGACCTTTTCCAGCACTTCAATCGCTTGATGTGCAAGTAACATATTTGCCTGATGCCCCATATGGCCGAGCCGGAAAACTTTTCCGGTTAGTGGACCATAACTGCCTCCGACAACCAAACCATAATCCCGGAATCGTCGGTCGAGAATTTCCCAGGAAGTCTTTTCAGGCACACATAATGCTGTAACGGTGGGCGAATAAACGGCTGTAGGTGAAGGAAATAATTCAAACCCTATTTTCAAGGATTGGTTGCGTATAAAATCAGCCACTTGCAGATGGCGGATAAACACATTTTGTAATCCTTCATCCAGAATTAATTTAGTGGCGGTGTAAATTGCCCTTATACCATGCCAATGCTGTGTATAAGGAAAATAAAAATTATTCTGCGCATTGCGAAAAGGTAGCAATGCATCATAACCAGCATAGTTTACACTTTCAATCTCTTGCCATGCGTTTGCGCTGATGGAAAGGAAAGATATGTCTGCAGGGCAGGAGAGCACTTTCTGAGAACCTCCCAGTGCAAAATCAATCTGCCAATCATCGACCTGGACTGGCACGCCGCCAATACTCGCCACCATATCTACATAAAGCAAAGGAATTTGATGTTTGACTTTTAATTCACTCAATTTTT
>CAZPIM010000013.1:18319-19611 GCA_964586385.1 uncultured Anaerolineaceae bacterium | reverse complement strand
TCACCGGTCAATATTGCCACCTGATTTTTGGTTTGCAGGATTTGCTTTAAATTTTTTTCTGATTGGTTATATAGGTCCAAAAATTCAGGTTCCATATCTGCGGAACCATAATCATTAAGATATGATTTTAGAATTTCTTCAGGGACTGATGTTGGTCCCGGTACCATCGGAATTGGATATTTTTCCATTAAGATATTCCCTCGACATCTATTTTGAAGTTAAGGCATATTATCCCACATCGCTGGTCAAAATGAAGAAATTTTTTCTTTTGAAATTAATCGTAAGGTTCCTCTAATATGAAGTGACATAGATCAAATGATCCTCTTGCGATTATAATTAAAAAAGTTTTTTTGAGGAGAGTTGACATGAGTGATGTAATCGACCGTTTCGTTCGCTATATTCAAATTAATACAAAATCCGATCCTGATTCTGAGAGTTTTCCCAGCACAAAGGAACAATTTGATTTGGCACGGATGTTGGAAAATGAGTTGATCCAGCTTGGGTTACAGGATGTAAGCCTGGATGAAAATGGTTATGTGATGGCAACATTACCGTCTAATACAAAAAAACGCGTACCGGTCATCGGTTGGATCGCGCATATGGATACCAGCCCCGATATGAGCGGAGAAGGTGTAAATCCCCAATTTATTTATGATTATGATGGCGGTGATATTGTTCTAAATCAAAAAGAAAAAATTGTGCTATCACCGATGGATTTTCCTGAATTAAAAAATTACATTGGTCAGACAATCATCACGACTGATGGTACAACACTTTTAGGGGCAGATGATAAAGCCGGTGTGGCAGCCATCATGGCCATGCTACATCATTTGGTGAACCATCCGGAAATTGAACATGGTGTTCTTAAAATCGGCTTCACACCGGATGAAGAAATTGGTCAAGGAGCAGATCGATTTGATGTTGAGAAATTCGCGGCAGATTTTGCTTACACAATTGATGGCGGAGAGATCGGGGAGTTGGAGTACGAGAATTTTAATGCTGCCGGAGCAAAAATTAAAGTTAGAGGGAGAAGCGTTCACCCTGGCACAGCAAAAAATAAAATGATCAATGCGATTAATATCGTCATGGAAATTGCCGGGTCCTTACCGGTTCAAATGCGCCCTGAATACACGGAAAAATATGAAGGCTTTTTTCACCCGGTGCATATCAGTGGAACGATAGAAGAGGCAAACCTTGCCTATATCATCCGCGAGCATGATGCAGAAAAATTTGAATGGCAAAAAGGATTGATTGAAAAGATCGTCGATCTTGTGAATTACAAATACGGACCC
>CAZPIM010000013.1:15608-18219 GCA_964586385.1 uncultured Anaerolineaceae bacterium | reverse complement strand
GATTGAAAATATAAGCTAATCAATAAAATATTTTGATAAACAACTTATGTAAAAAGAGATTTGTTTACTCAAGAAAATTGATTGACTGCTGCTTAAGCTTTGCACTACAAAAGCCACCGATTATTTCTTTCCCAGGATTATCTGAAATTTCTCATGGATTGATTGTTTTAATTTTTTCTTCCATATAATCTTTGAGAAAATTGATCATGGTGTCCATATTTGGAATTCTTTTTAAAATCTTCTCTAATTCCTGCAAATAAGTGATTGTCTCTTTTATAAGGTAAACGTTGGGTCTCGTTTTTAATTGGATATCAATCAAATAAATCGCCTTTTCAACATTCCCTTGAAGCAGATAATAAATCGCATACAAAAAAGGAAGCCTTGGATTCCAGGATTCCACCCCCATTTGAATTTCAATCAATTTAATGGACTTTTGGACATCCTGTTTGAACAAAGATGTTTGTTTTTTTATTTTGTTTACTAGCGCCAGTTGAAAATAACAAAAGTGGCTGTCCGGTGAAATGAGTAAAGCCTGATTTAACGCGTTCATTGATTGCTTGATTTCACCCTTTACTAGAAACAACCGGGCTAATTTTTCAAGTCCGGACACATTCCAAGGGTCCAGTTGGATAGCCTTTTCCAGATCTTTTTGTGCTTCTTCTAAATTTCCTGACAGGAAAAGGGCATATCCCCTGCCTGCAAACAACCATCCTGAATTGCTGTCTATTCTAATTGCAGTTTCATAATCAGCCATAGAGAGATCAAATTTCTCAAGTGTTGTAAAAACCTGAGCACGTTTTCCCGAATATCCGGCATCTGTATTATTGATTTGTATTGCCTGATTTAAATCCGATAGTGCGCCTGACAGATCAAAAAGAAGATGTTTCACTTGTCCCCGTGCTGCCAGATGTTTTGCATCTGAAGGATTCAGCAATAAAATCTGGTCATAATCTTCGCGAGCAAGTGGTATATTCCTTAATTCATAATGGTTGAGAAAAGCTCTTCTTTGTAATGCCCATTCATTTTCCGGCTCAATCAATAAAACCTGCGTATATTCCTCAACTGCTTCCTGAAATTGTTTGGTGCTTTCAAAAGCGATAGCTAATTGACCTCTTGCCCACACGTCATCTGAATGGATCTCTAAAAAACCACGGAACATTGGAATTGCTTCATAAAATTCCTGCCGACGCATATGAACTTCACCACAACCTGCAAATGCCCAAAAATAAGTAGGTTTTAATTTAAGGATGCTTTGATATCCAATTAAAGCTTTCTCTAAATCTTCCAAATCCAAGAATAATTCTGAGCGTTGAAAAATTGCCCAGACATAGGTTGGTTTTAAATGAATTGCGGCATTAAAATCCACCAGCGCTTCCGATAAATTTCCCAATTCATGATGTACTTTTGCCCGGTGGGCAAGCGCCCAATCATATTCCGGATCTAATTGTATAGCTTTGGTAAAATCAGCCAGTGCATTTTCATAAAGTTGAAGTGAACGATGAACTTCTCCACGTATTGCATAGACCCATTCATCATTTTCAAGTAGCTTGACTCCTTTTTCCAGATCCAAAAGTGCTTTTTCGTAGTTTCCGGTTTGACGATATGTTTCTGCGCGTTCTACCCAGGCAGATCCGTATTCCGGATTGAGTTCAATCGCTCTTGATAGTAAAGAAATTGCCTCGTTAAACAAATTTTGCGAACGTTTAATGGATCCTATCCGGGCATAAACCCAGGCGTAATCCTCTCGAAGTTCCAAAGCCTGATGGTAAGATGATTCAGCATCTGATATCCGGTCCAGGTTTTCCAGCAGGTCTCCACGTACTGCATAAACCCAGGCATCATCTGGCCAATAATTTGTCAGCCGATTAAAGTCAGCCAGCGCTTTTTCGTATTCACCATTTGCTTGAAATAATTGCCCTCTTGCGCTAAAAACCCAGGCGTAATCTGGCAGAATTTCGAGTGCTTTTTCGTATTGGTGCAAAGCTTCAACAACCAGGTTTTGTTTGCGAAAAGCCTCACCTTTACTGTAATATGCCCAAACGTAATTTGGGTCCAGATTGATAGCCCGGTCGAGATCATTAATTCCCTCTTCATACTGTTCAAGTTCGATCAGGGTTCTCCCGCGATGCGCAATAGCCCAAATATAATCCGGTTTTATATCAATGGCTTTTAAGAATGCATCCAATGCTTCAGAATAAAGCCCCATTTCCCTCAAAATTTCTCCCTTCATGGCAAATAACCATTCGTCTTCCGGTAGAAATTTTTCCGCTTGGAGAAGATCTTGTAAAGCCGCATCCAGGTTTTCGGTCTGGGAATAGATCAAAGCTCTTTGTGCATATGCCCAGCCATATTCAGGATCTATCTGGATTGCCTTTTCAAAATTATTAATTGCCAGGTTAAAAAAACCGTTTTCCCGATAGCAATCTGCTAAATGTGCAAATGCCCAGGCGTTATTCTGTTCTTTTAAGACATATTCTTCGAAGGCTTGTATTGCCTCAGGATACCTGTTTTCTTTTTCAAACAAGTATCCGCGTGAAAGCATCATATCCGGAGAATTAAAATTCTGAGGATCTTTAGGATTTTTTCCGAGTTTTTTAAACTGAGATTCAGT
>CAZPIM010000013.1:1916-15508 GCA_964586385.1 uncultured Anaerolineaceae bacterium | reverse complement strand
TTATGACTGAAAGAACATTAGATGTTGTTGAAAAAAACATGGTTGTTAAAATGGAATATACCCTTTACGTTGATGGGAAAGTCGTTGATTCGAGTGAAGGTTATGGTCCATTAGAATTTATTCAGGGACATAAAAATATTATCCCGGGTCTTGAACAAGAGATTTTAGGTATGCACATAGGTGAATCAAGAGACATATTAGTCAAGCCTTTAGATGCCTATGGCGAATATGACGACGACGCATTTCTTGAAATTTCCCGTTCTCAATTTCCCCAAAGCTTTGATTTTCAGATCGGTCGCACGGTAAGATTATCTGACCCGACTGGTCGTCTTGTAACCGCCAGTATTTGTGAAATTGGCGAAAAAGATGTGCGTTTGGATATGAATCACCCGCTTGCCGGAAAAGAATTGAATTTTTCCGCAAAAATCGTCGATTTACGTATGGCAACAGAGGAAGAAATCGCTGCCGGGCGTGTTGGAGGAAAGGGATGTTCCTCTTGTGGTAGTGATAGCAGCGGTGGATGCGGTGGCAGTTGTAATTGCTAACAAGATCAATCGAATAGAGAATAATAAATCACTTGTTTCGATTGCATAATTTTTGAAGTGAAGTATAATTAATTTACCTCTCTCCGGTTGTCCCCCTCAACCGGGGGGAGGTACTTTTTTAATGAGTATCAAATTAATTACAATAAATCGAGCATGAATTATTCGTGGCGCAATGCTTCGACCGGTTGAAGGCTTGCAGCTCGGTTTGCCGGGTAGATGCCAAAGAACAAGCCGACTGCAGTAGAGAATAATGTTGCCAATAAAATCGCATCGATACCAACTTCTGGATTAAGTTGCGTATCACTGGCTGCTGCAATTTGACCAACAGCAAATGCGATTAACCATCCTAATCCAATCCCAAGAACGCCTCCAAGCAAACTAAGCAAGGATGATTCTGTTAAAAATTGAATCAGAATATCCTTTCTCCGTGCACCGAGAGCTTTTCTTAACCCAATTTCTTTTGTTCTCTCGGTTACAGACACTAACATGATATTCATAATGCCAATTCCACCGACCAGGAGAGATATCCCTGCAATTCCTCCGAGAAAAATTGTGAGAACGTTCGTAATTGTTTTTGCAGTCTCGACGAAATCCTGTTGCGAGAAAACGGTAAAATCGTCAGCACCGAGTAAAGTGCGGTGACGGTAACGTAAAATATCGCTAATCTCCTGGGTCGCCTGTGTGACGACATCCGCACTGGCAGCCTGTACAAGAATCGTATCAACCCGGTCATTTGTCCTGCGAATTAATCTTGATTGGGCCGTTGTGATGGGAATATTGACGACATTATCTTCACTTCCAAAGGCAGAGCCACCTAAGGATTGTAATACACCGATGATCCGAAATGGTTGTCCTTCTATCCGAATGGTCTCCCCAATCAATCCATCCCGATGCCCGAAGAGTGTATCTGCCACATCTGTTCCAATGATCGCAACGGAGGCTAATCCTAAAATATGATCTTCATTGATGAATTCACCTTCAAACAATTCCAGATTGCGAACTTGTTCATATGAAGGTGTGACACCGTTTACGGTTGGGTTGGTTTTTTCCCCGGAAAAAGTCACTTCCAGGTTGTTGCTTATAACCGGTGCAACCATTGCCACAGAAGGTGCTTGAAATGGGTCTGCAATAGCGTCAGCATCTGCCTGCGTCAATGGTTTTGGATTTCTCACTTCTTCCGAAAAATTCCCGCGAAAAACAAATAATAGATTCGAACCAAGACCACTGATGGACCCGGTAATTGTATTTTGTGCACCATTTCCAACTGCCAGCATGGCGATAACTGCAGCTACTCCGATCACAATTCCTAAAATCGTCAAACCGGAACGGGTTTTGTTAGCATTTAAAGATTCAATTGCCTCGAGAATTGCTTGTCCAAAATTCATCCTGAATTCTCCTCATCCAACACTTTCCCGTCTCTTAATCGGATGATGCGTTGGGTTTGTTCGGCAACGGATAGGTCATGGGTAACGATGATGATGGTCGTTTTTTGGGTTTTATTCAGATTGAGGATCAACTCCATAATTTCTCTTCCGGATTTTGAATCCAGATTGCCTGTTGGTTCATCTGCCATGATGATTGCCGGATTATTAACCAATGCACGGGCAATTGCAACGCGTTGTTGTTGACCACCCGATAATTCAGTCGGTTTGTGTGTCATGCGGTCAGCCAATCCAACAGCTTGTAATGCCTGGGCTGCTTTTGCTCGCCGATCTTTTGTTTCTCCTGCATATCTTAAAGGTAATTCGACATTCGCCATAGAAGTCTGACGCGGTAACAGGTTGAAACTTTGAAAAACAAATCCAACTTTCCGGTTTCTTACATCAGCAAGCTGATCGTCTTTCATATTTGCGACATTCACACCATCTAAAATATACTCCCCTTCCGATGGTCTATCCAGACAGCCTAATAGATTCATAAGCGTGGATTTTCCTGAACCGGATGGTCCCATGATGGAAATTATGGATCCGCGCTCAATTTGGATGTCAATCCCGTCCAGAGCGCGAACTTCGACTTCTCCCATTTTATAAATCTTCTTCAGATTATGGGTTTCGATAACCAAATCAGTCATGCGATACCTCTAAAATGGACTTTGTCTCATAGATGAATTTGGACCAGTAAGCATTTCAGTTGGGGGGTTTAAGACGATAATATCACCTTCTTTTACGCCATCAACCACTTCGCTTTGCAGATCCGAGATTGCTCCGATGGTTACATTGGTTGCTTCCGGAATGAGTTGCCCGGGTTTTAATAGATAAACAACCCGTGCACCGTCTTTCAATCGAACCGCCCGATTTGGAATTATCAAAACGTCTGTGATTTCACTGGTGATCAGGTTTACTGCTGCTGTCATTCCAGGTAAAACACTTTCATCGGCGTCATTTAATTCGACAGCAACATTAAAACTAACAACTCCGCCTACTGAAGTACCAACTCTGGCGACCTCAATGACTGTTCCGTTATAGTCTTTACCTTGAATACCATCGAAGGTAATTCTGGCAGTCATTCCGGTTTTAATGCTATTGATATCCACTTCAGGTATTTGAACGTCCACAATCAAGCGACTTAAGTCATCAAGCCGAAACGATATCGATCCGGGGTTTACCTGATCGCCTGGTTTCGAACGAACTTCCGTAATAACGGCATCGAATGGTGCACGCAGATTCGCAGCATCAATTGTTGCCTGGATCGCGTCGATTCTGGCTTGCGCAGCCAATATGTCATCCGGATCAGGTCCGTCTTTTAAGCGTTCCCATTCTCGTAATGCTTCATCATATTGAGCTTGTGCCAGTACAAGATTTCCTTCTGCAACTGCAATTTCCTCAGCATCCGGATCGCTTTCCAAATAGCGCAGATTCGCTTCTGCTCGGGCTAAAATTTGTTTTGCTGCCGCCCATTCGCTCAAAGCTGCTGCACGGACCGGATCATCTTCCGGGCGATCATCGACAGTATCGTATCTCTGTTCCCATTTTGAAGCTTCGTCTTTTGCGAGAATATAATTTGCATAGGCCTCTTCAATTACCTGATCGGATGCGCGTTGATAAGCTTTTGATTCACGCCGTGTTTCCGCAGTATCCAGAGCTTCTGTTGCATTGGCTAGAGCAGACTGTGCTTGTGCTTTAGCCAAAGACGAATTCATCAGTGTATCCAGGTTCCGCTTTGCATTTACTAAATCTGCCTGGGCAAGAATGATACTCTGAGCAAGAGAACCTTTTGATAAGGAAGCTAAAATTTGATCAGCTTTTACCTGGTCATCAATCTCAACAAATACCTCATTAATATTTCCGTTGATTTGCCATGCGAGAAATGCGGATTGGTTTGAACGCACAATTCCTGTACCACCCACGATCGCAGTCAAATTTCCCCTTTGTACGGTTGTAGTCTGATAACTTTCTGCCAGGGCATTAACGCGGTTTTGATTGAAGGCGTTTATTCCAAAATAACCACCAACACCCAGTCCAATAATGATTAAAAAAATTATTACTTTTTTCTTCATACTTTACCTTCCTTAACTATTCAATTGTAATTCTTACTGAAAAAATTTGTGTAAGAATTACATTAATTTGAATAACCTTTAATTATAAATTTTATAAAATTTCGTGATTTTATTGAGTCATTAATGATTATTTTCATCAGAAAACCATGAGAAAAAAGTATCTTGGCTGATATGATAGAATTTACAAATTGGTTTTTAAAAGGCTCAGGAATTATTGTGGTTTTTGGATGTCTAATTAAATGATTGCCAAATGGTCAGGAAGAATTGTTCGTTTTCTTTTTGTTTGTTTGTTAGCCGTATTATTGATAACAAATAGCGGGAAGCCATCACTTAACTTTGATGAGAAAGTTCGATTTTTTACGCGTCAAATTGAATTTGATTACGTAAACTGGACATTGAACACAGTACTGATGAAACTTTCCCAAACAGCATTGGGCGGAGGGAGATACCTCAACCAGACTCAACAGAGCAAAATCATGAATGATTTTCTTTTGTTAATTGAGGAACAAAGAAATATCAGAGACCAAATCATTGATATTTACGCCGACCCCAATCAGCCAACGGTGGAAATTTCTGCGCTTCCGCTTCTCGCACGACAAAAGGAAATCCAAAAAGAATTGCAGCACATCAGTTTGTTTGCTGAAAATATCTTGCAACAGCAGGTATCTTTTGTCATAAAAGAAAGTGGTTTAATTCAACTTGGGCAGCCGCTCCCCCCCGTTCAATATCACACAACATCATTGCCATATGCATTAATTATTTCACCCAGGGAAGTCATTCAACAGGATTCTAACATTTCGCTACTTCCAGATCTTACGCTTGATCAAATGGTTGCATTGGAAAAACAAGTTGAAACCGGATTAAATGTGTCCGCCCTGGTTGTTCCGGTCGGTGGAATTGGAGTTTACCCGACCATGGTCATGGAATCAACGAATTTATCCTGGTTGGCGGAAGTAATTTCACACGAATGGATTCATAATTATTTGACATTGCATCCTTTGGGTATTCTTTATGATGCTAATCCTGAGATGCGCACCATCAATGAAACAACTGCTTCGATTGCAGGTATCGAATTGGGTGAGCAATTGATTGCCCAATATCACCCTGAATTGGTTCCACCAGAATTAACTGAAAATGATCAGGAAACTCCCCGAAATTCATTAAATGAAAATCCGGAACCGGTTTTTGATTATCGCGCGGCAATGCATGAGACCAGGGTTACTGCCGATTCGTTATTGGCTCTGGGAAAAATTGATGAAGCAGAAAAATATATGGAAGAACGCCGTTTGCTCTTTATACAAAACGGTTATAGTATCAGACGTCTAAATCAAGCCTATTTCGCTTTTTACGGAGCATATGCAGATACTCCGGGTGGAGCTGCAGGTGAAGATCCTGTTGGTGCAGCCGTACGTAATTTGAGGGCACAAAGTGAAAATCTGGCAACATTTATCAGGAAAATTTCATGGGTTACATCTTATGAAAAATTGTTGCAAATAATTAATACTTCCAAATAATCGCAACGATTTTAATTGATGAGTATTCTGACAATCGAATTCTTTATTATCTTTGGTAAATTAACGAATCCTATAATTAATCGTCATCAAACCCGCCACCCATAGCACCCGATCCCATTTCATCACCCAACTCAGGCAATTCTTTTTCGATGTCTTCCGGAGATTGACCTGCTTCCAGGCGATTGACCACTTCATTAAATTCTTCCGGCATTTCTTCACCTAATTCGCCGGACATTTTACGCATCATTCTACCCAAAGCAACAGGATCATCCTCCAAGCCTTCCAGGCTGCTTGGATCTGCAAAATTTTCCAGACGGCTTTCTTCCGATCTGGCAAAACGAACCCGGTTGATTTTACGGGTTATGTTTTCACTGTTACAGAATTTACAAACAACGGCCTTTTTCCCGTATTCCGCATACGTCATAAATACATCGAATCGTTTTTTACAATCCAGGCAACGATAATCATAAATCGGCATTCGTCTTAAATCCTTCTTTCAGTTGAAAAGGTGATTAATCTATTATAATTTGACTATCATAGAAAATTATTAATATTATGAACATTCTGGAAATTATTTATTTTTTCATTATCATTTGATAAACACAAATTGTGATAATTAACTCAAGAAAGTTAGGTAATATGTCGGCAGAGCAAATCTCTTTTGACCTACTGGAAAATCATCCACTGTTTATCGTGATTTCTGGTCCGTCCGGAGTGGGGAAAGATGCAACCTTGCAGGAGTTAAAAAAACGAAATTTACCGCTTCATTTCATTGTAACAGCAACCACACGTGCACCACGTCCAGGTGAAATTGACGGAAAAGATTACTTTTTCCATTCAAAACAAGAGTTTGAATCTTTGATTGCATCAGGCCAATTTTTTGAACATAGCCTTGTTTATGATGATTTAAAAGGTATCCCGATGGATCAGGTCGTACCAGCTATCGCTTCCGGATTAGATGTTATCATCCGGGTTGATGTGCAAGGCGCAAAAAAATTAAGGGATTTGATCCCGGATGCCGTATTAATTTTTCTTTTACCCAGTAGCGTAGAAGAATGGAATCAGAGGTTGGATAATCGGAACACAGAGACTGTTCAAAGCAAGAAAATTCGCATGGAAAAAGTCCGTTGGGAATTGGAATATCTACAATACTTTGATTACATGGTTACCAATCGCCATAATTGTCTGGGTGAAGCAGTTGATACGATTGTGGAAATCATCCATGCTGAACACCACAAAACAAAACCAAGAAAGATTAAGATATGAGCAATTTAAACCAGCAACCCGGGCAAAATGATTTGCCTCAACAGCCAAAACCACAAAGGGTGCGGGTTGATTTACCAGCAAAAAAATCTACTGTTACATATATTATTCTTGGACTGACCGTTTTTGTTTATCTGGTTCAAATGGGAACCGAATATTTCCTTGGCGTGGATTTAGCAATCTCTTACCTGGCAAAAGTGAATTCACTCATTGTTGATGGCCAAATCTGGAGATTGATAAGCCCCTTGCTTGTACATGGGTCAATTACCCATATTGGCTTTAATATGTACGCTTTGTATGTTTTTGGGCAAAACCTGGAATATCAATATGGTCATGGTCGTTTTTTGCTGCTCTATTTATTAAGTGGGTTTGCCGGGAATGTAGTCTCTTTTGTTATGTCAACGAATCCTTCTGTAGGAGCATCAACAGCCATCTTCGGCATGGTTGCTGCGCAGGGAATATTTATTTATCGTAACCGCAAGTTTTTTGGCGATCGGGCGCGCGGGATTCTGATGAATATTATTTTTATTCTGGGAATCAACTTGGTATTGGGACTAAGCCCAATGATTGATAATTGGGGGCATTTAGGCGGTCTGTTGGGCGGATTGGTTTTTGCATGGACTGCCGGACCTTTATGGAAAATGGAGGTCGATTTGACGGGATACCATCTGATTGACCAACAAGAATCGCACAATGTAGTTTTGGGATCCTTAATCGTTTTTATTGCATTTGCAGCACTGGCCGTCGTTCGCTGGTTCTAGGAGCATTTGGCATGCAGGTGTTGATACAGTTTTTAGAGGATAACCCCTTATTCTTATTATTTTTGGTAGCCGGAATTGGTTACCCTTTGGGAAGGATAAAAATTGGCGGCGTTCGATTAGGCGTCGCTTTTGTTTTGTTTGTTGGTTTGGCAATCGGAAGTCTTGACCCAAGAATTGTAATCCCGGAAAATATTTATATCCTGGGATTGATTCTATTCGTATATACGATCGGTCTCAGTAATGGCGCTGTTTTTATCGAGGCGATGAGAAGTAAAGGGATAAAAGCGAACCTGCTTGCTTTCATTGGTATGTTAATTGCTTTTGGTGTTTCTGTTGGCGCATTCTATTTTCTAAAAATTAAAACAAGCTATGCTTCTGGGCTGTTAGCTGGAGCTACAACCAATACACCAGCGCTTGCGGCGGCGATTGAAACCTTAAAATCATCTCTTACGCCTGAATTATTTTCTCAAATGGAATTAGAACCGGTCATTGCTTATTCTCTTACATATCCTTTTGGTGTATTAGGGACTATTCTTGTCATCAGTTTTTTTCAAAAAATCTGGAAAATTCGCACAGATGATGGAAAGCAAAAATCAGTCATTCAATCGGTAACAATTCATGTAACGCTCGCGCATCCTATAAAAATTGCCGATTTGATGGAAAAATACCGATGGGGCGCTACGTTTGCGCGTCATAAGCGAGGTGATTTACCGGATTCCCTGGTTCAGGGAAATACTGTTTTACAGGCGGGTGATCTGATCAACCTGGTTGGGACACCGGAAATTATTCATGAAATTGTTCCGTATCTGGGAGAAATCAGTAACGAACGTATTGAATATGATCTCAATCGATTTGACCGGCGTAGAATCATTGTTTCTAATGCCGATATCGTTGGACAAAAATTATCCGAATTGAAATTTGCCCGTAATTATGAAGCCCTTGTTACCCGGGTTCGTAGAGGTGATATTGATTTTGTGCCGCATGGCGATACCAAGCTTGCTTTGGGCGACCTTGTAATCGTGCAGGCACCGCATGACCGGATGGATGATTTTGCAAGCTATCTGGGTGATTCTTATAGATCCGTTTCAGAAATTGACGTATTAACGTTTGGATTAGGCGTTGCTCTCGGATTGCTGGTTGGTCTCATCCCGATCCCATTACCAGGTGGCATAGTGATTAAACTTGGTGTTGCCGGAGGACCGCTTTTTGTTTCATTATTTTTAGGTGCCATTAAACGAACAGGACCGATTAATTGGGATCTTCCTTATGGAGCAAATATGACGTTAAGGCAAATTGGTTTAGTAATATTTTTGGCTGGAATAGGTACAAAGGCTGGTTACAATTTTTTTAACACCTTATCCAAAGGACAAGGGTTGGATATTTTCCTGGTGGGCATTTTGTTGACATTGTTGACATGCGTAGTTGTCATGTTAATTGGTTTTTATTGGCTAAAATTCCCATTTGGTTTTCTTGCTGGTTTGGTATCCGGATTACAAACTAATCCTGCCGTATTGGGTTTTTCACAGGATCAATTTGGCGATGAGCAACCAGCTTTGGGTTATACAACCGTTTTTCCTCTGGCAATGGTCTTAAAAATCATATTCACACAACTGATTTTGTTCATTAAATAACCCGGATAACAAAAAAGATTTCAACAATTCTACTGAAATCTTTTTGATTATTTCTATTGGGTCAAAATCATGATGGTTTTTTGACCATTTTTCACAAAACTTTCTTAAGGGTTCTTATTCGATGAAAACCTCAACATGCTCGCCATCTTCTTCGTCGAATACATCTACGATTTGACCAATTTCGCCACTGGTCAAAAATGTTTTTAAAACATCCGGATCGATTCCTTCAATTTCAGGGCTAAATTTCATACCCATTTTTAACCCTGCACCAACCAGTCCGATTGGCAGACGGATATTGACTCTCGTTTTTCCTGATTCAGTATCGGTGACCCGAACACGAAAAAATTTTCCACCACTCTTGCTGTTGGTGATTTCCTCACTTCTTGAAGCGCTGGATTTTTGTTCCGCACTTACTTCAGTTAGTGATTCAAGCAATTTTGCCGCTTGATCTGCATTAATAATTCCATCTTGTAACATGGAAAGAATTTTTAATCGTTCTTCATTTGTAGCCATAATTTTATTCTCCTGAAATTTGAACTCTAAATTTTTGTGTAGAGGATTAATCCTGAAAACTGGGTATATTGGCGTTCCTTTTGTTCCGGATTGGTTTGCCTTATAACCTCAGAATTTGTAATTATTTTTTTCTTGGTTAATTTATGGGTCCGGGAAAATTTAGACAATTTTTCATTTACCGAGATTTTGGTTTTTTTTAATAATTTATCCATCTGCTTTTTTACCTGCCAGCTGAAGTTGCGCTTCGTCTGCTGAGATCTCACCTTTTGCCAATAAATCCAAAATTTTCATGCGATCTTCTGGGTTAAGTTTCTGAACTTCATCAGCTTTAGGTTCGAAACCTAACAGTCTTAGAATTTCCTGCAAGCGATTTCGCAGGGTGGGGTAGGAAAGATTGAGTTCCTCCTCCATCCGATTGAATCGCCCTTCACAGCGAATAAAAGTCATCAGGAAAAACATCTGATCTTTACTGAGGACACCGAATGGATTGGCACTGGGAGCGAAATGTCCTTCCATCGTTGTATCGCAATGTGGGCAATACAATCTTGTCACTTCCAAATCACTATGACAAATAGGACATTGACCTGGTAGTTTATTCATGCGACCTCCTGGAACTAATAATTAACATAATTTATTGAATATATAATAACATAAACTTAAATTAAGTCAAGCGAAAATGAAATATTATTAAAATTTATCTAAGATATATTTATAAAAAAGTAAAATATTTTAAATAAATTACTATATTTTGGAAAAAAATTGATATTTTTAACATTTAGCCAGATTTACTTACGCGTTCCTGACAATAAAAGAAAACTGAAATATAAGGAATTTTCATTTTATTATTTATTGCTTGGTTAACATTTGGTTAAGGTTAATAATCTTGAAAATAAATCATGATATACTGAAAAAAAAGTGAGAATCAGGTTGATTAATTTTTTGAGGTGAACAAATGAAGACATTGCTTTTAATGCGACATGCAAAATCCAGCTGGAAAGATACAGAATTAGCTGATCACGAACGACCATTAAAAAAACGGGGTCATAAAGATGTTGCAAACATCGCTAAAGTTCTAAAGAAAAAAGAATTAATTCCTGATTATATTTTGACCTCAAGTGCTGTGCGTTCTGTTGAGACAGCGAAAGATTTGGCAGAGAAGCTTGCATTCGCAGAAGAAATTTCCGTCCAGGACGTGCTTTATATGGCGGAACCAAAAACATATATAGAAAAAATACAAGCCGTCCCTGATACTTACAACCGCCTATTAGTTGTAGGTCATAATCCCGGTCTGGAATCCCTGGTTCAAATTTTAGGTGATAAGATCGATTCCATGCCTACTGGCGGTGTGGCAGTTATTGTCTTACCGATTAAATCCTGGGAAGAACTGAATTTAGAAACAGAAGGCGAGTTATCCAGATTGTGGCGACCTGACGATTTAAAAAAATAATTCCGAAACGAATTACTTAAATCTGGACCAACCCCATTTCCTTTATCATTTCAATGAATACATCCACCAAAGTTGGGTCAAATTGTCTTCCGGCTTGTGAGAGAATATATTGAACAACCTGAATATTCGACCAGGCTGGGCGATAAATTCTGGCAGTCAATAATGCATCCCAAACATCAATGATTGCGAAAATCCTCGCGTTGATTGGAATATTTTCTCCGCTCAGACCTTCCGGATATCCGCTTCCATCCCAGTGCTCATGGTGGTAATAAGGCACATGGATTGCTTTGCCGAGATGTGGAATTCCTTCCAAAAGCTTTCTGGCAAAGACAGGATGTTGGCGCATAATATTCCAATCTTCATTGGAAAATTTTCCTGGTTTGAATAGGATTTCATCCGGAATTCCCATTTTCCCGATGTCGTGTAAATAAGCCCCATTTACAATTTCTTCCACTTCATTCTCGTTAAAACCCAGTTTTCGGGCGAGTGCCTCGGTCAGGTTTACAACATTGACGGAATGGCCTTTCTTTTCCTGTTCACGGATTTCAAGCGCATGTGCCCAACCCTGAATTGTTGCACGATAAGTATTCCTGACTTGATCCATCAGGTTGGCACGGTAAATGACACCAGCAACCAGATTACACATGGTTAACAATAATCGAATCTCTTCATCCAGAATCGCTTTTTTCATCCCGATAATCAAAGTCCCGATGGTTTCTTCTTGCATGATCAAAGGAGCAGCAGCGATTGCATCAACTTTCTTTAGTGCTTCCGGAAAATAAAATAATCCATTGTTTTTAGCATCATTATCAATGTAGACTTCCCCCGTTTTGATGACGTATCCTGAAATTCCAGCCTTTAACGGTATATGAGAATCAGTCAGGTTATTCCATTCGCCAACTCCACTAACAATGACTGTTTCTTCCTTGTTAGGTTGAACAAGTGAAATAATTGCACCTGTACCTTGGGTGATTTCTAATAACTTTCCCAGAAAAGCCTGTAAAATGTCATTTTGCGTTACTGCATTTCGTAATGCAGAAGTCATTGCTGCGATGGCTTCCAATTCTTGTTCACGTCGCTTGCGTTGCGTTATATTCTGTTTAACGGCCACATAATTATTGATCTGGTTGTCCTGGTCAAATACCGGCGTTATCGTCATTTCTTCATAATAATGACTGCCATTTTTATGTTGATTAACGATTTCACCATGCCAGACCATCCCTTTTTGAATGGTGGACCACATTTTTTTATAGAAAAACTCATCTTGCATTTCAGTACTTAAAATATTTGGATTTTTCCCCACAATTTCATCAAATTCATAACCTGTTAGTTCTGTAAATGCGGCATTGATCCAGGAAATAGTTCCATCTGGATCTGTAATCATAACGGCGTTTGCAATTGAACCCAGAATAGTTGTTTGAAGGTGAATCTTTTCTTCATTTCTTTTTGTGTTTAATAAATCACGTATGGTAACGACAATATGGTCTTCCTCTTGAATTTTAATTTTGCAGGATTTAACCAGATTAGGGAAAATTTCTCCGTTTTTTCGAATACCAAGTGATTCATATTCACTGGTATCGTTGCTTCTCTCATAACGCAGGATTTGTGTAGCAGTCGTTTTCATTTTCTTTGGCATCATTTGGAAAATGGAAAGACCAATCATTTCTTCTTTGCTATAACCATACATGCTGGAAGCGGTGCTGTTTGCTTCAATAATTTTTCCTTGCTTATCTTCCAAAAGAATTGCATCCTGGGATGATTCAAAAAGGGCACGGTATTTTTCTTCATTTTCCCGTAATGACTCACCTGTCTGCTTACGTATGATGGATAAGGCAATTTGATTGGAAATGAGTTCCAGAAATTCGACCTGTCGGCGGTTGTAGCGTGTATTAATGTCATATGTTTGAACAGCAATGACTCCAATAGTTTCCTGGTTGTATTTTAAAGGACAACCTAACCAATCGACACTTGAAGTACCATCCGGTAATATTCCAAATTGTTGAAAAATGTCATCATTCGAAAAATCAGAAATTAAAATGGATTTTCCACTCATCAGTACATGATCTGTAAGTCCGGTTCCGATGCTTTTTGGTGGGGGAGGTGAATCGTATTGATCTACAAAGAATGGGAAGAATATCTGATTTTTTTCATTATTAACGAGCGCAATATACATGTTTTCTGCAGGCATCAATGTATTGAGTTCGTGTTGAATCCAGCGAAAAAGATCTTCCAGTTTATTTTCTCTTACTGTTGCCTGGGAGATATTGAGAATGACTTTTTGAACTTCTTCATTCCATTTGATTTCGGTAATGTCTCTGCCAATTCCTTGAAGTCCAACGAGTTTCTGTGACTGATTGTATATTGGTAAAATCGACCACTCCTCCCAATAATGTTCATTATCTTCGGTTAACATATGGTGGTC
>CAZPIM010000013.1:0-1816 GCA_964586385.1 uncultured Anaerolineaceae bacterium | reverse complement strand
AAAAACAATTCATGCTCACGAAAAAATATTGGTTTTTGATTTTCTTCGATCATATTCGCTGAACTTTTTCTCATGGAAGAATGCTTTCTAATATTTATTTAGTCACATATTTTTTTACGCAATTTCTACCGGATTCCTTCGCAATATATAGCGCCTGGTCAGCAAAGCGAATCATTTCATTTAAATTATCTATTTCATCCGATAATTTGCAAATGCCAACACTGATTGTTGCATGTAATGGGCCAGAACTCGTAAGGAACAAAGAGTTGGCAATGGTATTTCTCAATCGCTCTGCAATGATTGTTGCTTCGGCCGTATCGGCTTCCGGTAAAAGAATGAAGAATTCCTCACCACCAAAACGGCATAAGATATCAGCATCTCTTAGGTTTACGCGGATACTATCGGCAATTTGAACAAGGATTTGGTCCCCAATAATGTGACCATGATGATCATTGATTTGCTTGAAAAAGTCAAGATCTATCATGAGAGCGCATAGATTTCTTGAAAACCGAATGGATCGTTCAATTTCATGCTTACCTAATTCTTCCAATCCTCGCCGATTATAAAATCCGGTCATTGGGTCTGTTATGGCTAATTGAGAAATCTGAAAATAGAGTTTTGACTTTTCAATCGCATTCGCTATTTGATCTGCAAATAATGTCACTGAAGAAAGGTCAGTCTGCTTTAGATTTTCACTAAAAATCGCAATTGTTCCGATCACATTGTCATTATTGATTAATGGTATAGCAAACCCTCTTTCTTTTCCGTTTGTTTCCAGAAGTGGTGAAAGTGAAATCATTTCATCATCATCTAAAAAAGCCTTCATTTCGTTAATAAAAATAATTAATTCCGTAACAAAGAGCGTTTCCCGATTATTGATAATATCGCGAAATATGGGGGCGCGATTGATAAAATTATGTATGACCTCACGAATTTGATCATTTTCACGCATTGTTGCATTCTGATTTGTATCAAATAATGAATGATATGCAATTTGTAAATTTTCGCTTTCATCTTTCAATGTAATCATGCAATTGATTTGATTGTTTTTTAATTCACGTCCAAGCGTTCGAAATAATTCTGGTAATTCCAATTGCATCTCAATTAAGTTGGAAACCTGGGTAAATATTTCCAATAAACGATTGGTGTGGGTCAACTCCCGGGATCTTTCAGATTCCAGATTCAAAAGTTGAATTTTTGAAATCGCCATGCTGATCTGGTAAGCAAATTGCTGTAAAAGATCCTTTTCTGGTTGTTCCAATCGTTGAACATCATTAAAAGTCAATTGGATAACCCCAATCGCTCTATTGTCCACCGATAATGGAATGATGATAAAAGGTTTATTGCCAGAAATAGTCAAATCATTTTCTGTTAATTTCTTTACACAATACATTTCATTATTATGAATGATTTCTTGCGCCTTCAATTGGCTAATCATCAATGGTGTAGCGGAATTTCCATCATCGCTCAATTCTGGTGATATTGGATAATATTTAAAAATGTTCTTCTTTACATGCCATAAGAAAAATCGTGTTGTTTCAGATTGAAAAATCTCCTGGAAAATGGAAGAAGCAGACAACATGATTTCTTCAATTCTTTGTGCATAAATGGAAACCCGCATAATTTCATTGAGTTTTGAAAGTTGATAAGTGCGTGTATTCGCTTCTTCAAAATATCTGGCATTCTTAATCGCGATGACAGCCTGATCCGCAAATGCCTGCAGCCAGATAGCATGTTTCTCATTAAAGAAATTTTTCCTGGTTGAATCCAGATTTAAGAAACCAATTAATTCGTTTTTAAAAATGAGTGGTGCTCC
>CAZPIM010000012.1:0-50768 GCA_964586385.1 uncultured Anaerolineaceae bacterium | reverse complement strand
TCAAAAATATGGCTATCGCGAAAATCAATGGCTTTTTTTAATAACCGGTGATGGAACTCATCCAATATTTTTTCAATATTGATAGCCAGACCATCTACTGGAAGAAATAATTTACCATTTTTCCCGGGAATATCCCTTTGGGCTACAACTACGGATTGGTTCATTACGTCTTTAGGACCAATTTCGATTCTTAATGGAACTCCACGCATTTCCCAGTCATTAAATTTAAAACCAGGTGTAAGGTTTTCCCTGGTATCAACTTTAACCCGGAATTGATTGAGTGATTTTTCAACCTCATTGACCATCTGCATGACTTTTTCTTTTTCTTCATCACTGCGAAAGATCGGAACGATAACGATTTGTATTGGCGCTAGCCTTGGTGGAAGGATCAGACCCTGATCATCGCCATGCGACATAATAATCGCGCCAACAAATCTTGTTGAAACACCCCAGGAAGTTGTCCATGCATGCTGAAGTTCATTATTTCGGTCAAGATACTGAATATCAAATGCTTTTGCAAAGTTTTGACCTAAATTATGTGAAGTGCCGGATTGGAGAGCTTTTGTATCCAACATCATTGCTTCGATTGTATAAGACCTCTGAGCACCTGCGAATTTCTCTGCATCACTCTTAATGCCGGGAATCACAGGTACTGCCGCTTCATTAACTGCAAAATCGGTATAAAGATCCAATATTTTTCTGGTTTCTTCTTCGGCTTCTTCGGCAGTTTCATGAGCCGTATGACCTTCTTGCCAATAAAATTCCAACGTACGTAAAAACATGCGCGTACGCATCTCCCAACGGACGACGTTTGCCCATTGGTTGATTAATATCGGTAGATCACGATAAGACTTGATCCATTTTGAATACATATAACCAATTATTGTCTCGCTAGTTGGACGAACCACCAATGGTTCTTCCAGCGTTTCACCACCACCGATCGTTACGATTGCCAACTCCGGTGCGAAACCTTCCACGTGTTCTTTTTCTTTTTCGAGAAAAGACATTGGGATAAACATCGGAAACGCCGCATTAACATGTCCTGTTTGTTTAAAACGGGTGTCTAATGCTTTCTGGATGTTTTCCCATAATGCCCAACCATACGGACGAACGACCATACAACCGCGCACGGGAGCATAATCGGCTAATTCAGCTTTTTGAATTAATTGGTTATACCATTCAGAAAAATTTTCACTTTGTTTTGGTAATTTGTCTTCTGCCATATCTACCCTGATTTCTCGTTTTGTTAATAATTAAGCACCGTTATTTTTACTAATGATTTGGATGGTTTCTTCAATGGAATCGGAAAAATACAAAAGGTCCATATATTTTTGATTGATGTATTGGTTTTGTTCCGAATACAGTGTCTCAAATACTTTTTTCCATCCTGATCCAAATATGATGATCGGTTTCGGCGGAGTCACTGCTATTTGAATTCGATTCCACATTAATACAATTTCTGCCAATGTCCCCGGGCCGCCTGGTAATGCGATGGCGGCATCACAGGAATCAATCAATTTTATGATTCTCTCATGCAATGTCAATTGACGCCATTCTTCCTTTACCCAGGCATTCCTCCCGGTGTTTCGCCATTGCTCAATTTCCTCGCAAGTGATTCCGATAACATGACCACCTGCCTCGGCTGCACCTTTCGAAGCCGCTTCCATAGTTCCCATATAGCCACCGGTCAAAACAGTATGACCTAAAAGTGCTAAATTATGTCCCAAATGATAAGCGACCATATACTCCGGGCTGTCCGGTTTTGGTGCTGATCCGCCAAAAATTGTAATATTCATAAAGATTGCCTCAAGAACAAATGATAAAGGCTATTTTACCGTATTTTGATCCCACTCCCGGTTGTAATTAAGTTCCAGTTTTTTTGTAATTGATTCTTCAAGATCAATTTCACATACATGCGCTAATTGCATCAAATAAAGAGAAACGTCAGCCAGCTCCATGGAAAGGTTTTCTTTATTTTTTATTTCATCATTCCATTGAAACTGTTCTAAAATTTCACTGGCTTCAAGAACCAGGGAAATGGCGATATTCCTGGGTGTTTGTGGTCTTTTACTGCTTTTTTCATACCAACCTTTTGAAGCAACGAATTTATTCATTAATTCACTTAGTTGTTTTAAATCTTTCCCCATTTTTTCCTCGAATCCAGAAACGAATAAGTTGAATTAAATGTTTTATTTGGACAATTCCAATATTTTTGGTAAACCTTTAACAATCCAGGAATCGATTTCTTTGGAAGTGTTGATATATTCCTGGTACGTTCCACCAATTGGGTCTAAGACAGGCAAATTTTCGTCAGCCATTTCCGATAAAAGATACACACGATTTGCGATTTTTGGAAATTCGATTTGTATGGCTTCTTTATGTCCGTTTTCCATGGTTAGAATTAATAAAAATCGATTCAAGAGGGCTTCGGTTATCAGTTGGGATTTATGCTTAGAAGTATCCAATCCCATTTCCGCCATTGCTTTGACACCATATGGTGTGGCTGGATAACCCGGTTGAGTCCAGGTCCCGGCTGATTCGACCACCCATTTCTCATCCGGGTCCATTTTGGAAATATATTTCTTAAATATTGCCTCAGCCATTGGTGAACGGCATTGGTTGGCAGTGCATACAAAAAGAACAGAATTTTTTTCTGGCATGAAAGATACCTGAATGTTTACCGATCCATACTGATTACTTGACTCTCCCAGCGATGCCATTTTCCATGATGTTTTTCTAATAATGTTTTCCCCTCTCCGGGGGAATCAAGCCCGACCAATTCCATATCTGCATCCACCATGATTCGGACCAGTTCTTTAAATTTTACTCTTGGTGTCCAACCGATTTCTTCGATTGCCTTGGTAGGATCAGCTAATAAATAATCTACTTCATTTGGGCGGAAATATCGGGGATCAATTTTTACAAAATCATGCCAATCTAAATTGACATAACCAAAGGACTCATCCAGAAATTCGCGTACAGAATGCGCTTCGCCTGTACCAATCACAAAATCACCCGGTTTGTCATGCTGTAACAGTTTCCACATTGCGGCAACATAATCCGGTGCATAACCCCAATCACGTTTGGCGTCCAAATTGCCAAGGAATAAATCCTTTTGCGTTCCTGCGATAATATTAGCTAAGGCACGGGTAATTTTTCTGGTAACAAATGTCTCTCCTCTTCGAGGGGATTCATGATTAAATAGAATTCCATTCGTAGCAAAAATTCCATATCCATCACGATACTGACGCGTGACCCAATAGGAATAAAGCTTCGCAGCGGCATAAGGGCTTTGTGGCATAAATGGTGTTTCTTCATTTTGTGGTGGAGTGGAAGAACCATATAATTCGCTGGAAGAAGCCTGGTAAAAACGTGTTTTGATGCCACTTTTTTTAATTGCTTCCAATATTCTAATCGTTCCAAGCCCGGTTACATCACCAGTGTATTCCGGCATATCAAAGCTGACTCGAACATGTGATTGTGCAGCAAGATTATAAATTTCTTCCGGTTTTACATTGTAAATGACGTCTAACAAAGCTTCAGATTGAGAGACATCCCCGTAATGTAAATGGAGTTTTACTTTCTCACCATTATTATGTGGATCGTTGTAAATGTGATCAATTCTGCGGGTGTTAAACGTACTTGCTCGACGAATTAAGCCGTGAACTTCATAGCCCTGTGCTAAAAGCAATTCCGCCAGATATGAACCATCTTGCCCTGTTATTCCGGTTATTAATGCTTTTTTCATTTAGGACCTCCATCACAATTCTGGATTAATGTATTAATCGTTTGAATTTATAAAGGTAAAGTATAACCACAGCTTGAAAGGCTGTCAAACCAGGATAGTTTGAGATATCTTAGAAATTAATTTCTATTTCATAAAAAAAATGATATAATCGTCTGGAAAAAGTCACCATTAACATCATTCAAGAGGTAACTGCATGGCAAATTCAATTGCAATCGAAGCCAAAGATCTGGGTCGGGTTTACAAAATCAGAAACAATAAACAGGAAAAATTTAAAGAACTTGCTGCGTTGATAAATGTAAATCTTACAGTTCAAAAGGGAGAGTTATTCGGTTTATTAGGTCCGAATGGAGCAGGAAAAACGACGCTCATCAAAATTTTGACTACATTGTTATCTCCTTCCAATGGGGTTGCAACGGTTGCAGGATTTGATGTTCAAAAATATCCGGAAGAGGTAAGGAAACGCATAAATATGGTCTCGGGGGGAGAAACTTCGGGATACGGATTATTGACCGTTCGGGAAAATTTGTGGATGTTTGCGCAATTTTATGGAATAGAAAGTGCAGAAGCTAATCGGCGAATAAAAATGCTGACCGAAATTGTTGGAATTTCTGATCGTCTTACCACCAAATCTTCAGATCTATCCACCGGTCTGCGTCAGAAAATGAATATTGTTCGTGGTTTTCTGACAGATCCGGAAGTGTTGTTTCTCGATGAACCGACTCTTGGGTTGGATGTTGAGGCTTCGCGTGATGTTCGTCAGTTTATCAAGCGTTGGATGCATGACGATGAAAACCGCACCTTACTTTTAACGACCCATTACATGGCTGAAGCAGATGAACTTTGTGATCGAGTGGCCATTATTAATCAAGGGAAAGTTCTTGCCTGTGATTCACCAGCAAATTTAAAGAAATTATTGCAAAAAGATGCAATTTTTCATATCAGTCTCTATACACCTAATGGAATTTCTCTGGATAAATTTGAGAATATTACTGGAGTAAAAAATTGTGTATTATCACAAAAACCGGACGAAACATTCCTGGACTTAATATTGGAAGATGAATCGATTCTCCCAGAAGTGATTTCCGAAACGGGAAGACAAAGCTTAAGATTAAATCGGTTGGAAAAGAAAGAACCATCACTGGAAGATGTATTCATAAAATTGGTTGGTCAGAGAATTGATGAGGTCGTAAATGCTGACAATTGATCGCATCAAAAATAAACATTCAGGTTTCCGTTTATTTCTGATGACCGTTATTGGGCGGTCGTATCCAAGAATAGTCGGTATGCAACGGGAAAAAAGCTGGTTGTTTTTTGATGTTTTTATTCCATTTTTAAGTGTTGCCGCTTATGTTTTCGTTTATCGTGCCATCGGAGCACCGGAAGATTATGTTGGTTTTGTCGTTGTTGGTGGTGCAATGACAGCTTTCTGGTTGAATATTCTCTGGAGTATGTCCAGTCAACTATATTGGGAGAAAGAACAGGGAAATCTGGCTTTATATATCATTTCTCCTGCATCCATTATGGCAATACTCCTTGGCATGGCAGTTGGAGGTTTGTTTGCTACATTCCTTAGAGCCTCGGCAATCCTTATTATAGGTAGTTTGGTCTTTAATGTTTCCTACCAGTTAGCAAGCTTTTGGCAATTGTTTGCCATTTTTATGCTTAGTATGCTGGCTTTATATGGTTTAGGCATGATGAGTGCTTCGATCTTTTTATTATTAAGTCGTGAAGCATGGCATATTTCCAACCTGGCTACTGAACCGGTTTATTTAATTTCGGGTATGTATTTTCCTGTCAAAAATCTAGGTTTTTGGGGTGCGTCGATTGGTTCCATTATTCCTCTTACACTGGGATTGGATGCGATGCGTCAATCTGTTTTCGCGACTGGACCAAGTCTGGGTTTTTTGAGTGTAAATCTGGAAATTATCATCCTGATTGTTTTATCTGTTATATATATTGCCAGCGCAAAATTTCTTTTAGCTTATATTGAAAAAATAGCAGTGAAAGAAGGCAGATTAACGGAGAACAGACGCTAAACCATGAGAAAATCAATCCCATTGCGATCATTTATATCTGCATCCTGGCTTGGTTGGAAAATCGAGTCGAACTGGACCGATCCGTTTTTGTTTGCCACCTATTCAATTATTAAACCATTGGCCAGTGCAGTAATTTTAGTCATTATGTATTCCATCATTACGGATGCGCAATTTTCCAATCCAATGTTTGCATATTTGTATCTTGGAAATGCCTTTTATCAATATGTTCCGGCAGTTTTATCCGGAATCTCCTGGACAATTATAGAAGATCGGGAACATTACCGAACTTTGAAATATATTTATATCGCTCCTTTGAAGATTCCTTTGTATCTTTTTGGAAGAGGAGTTGCCAAATTTATCACCGGATCTTTTGCAGTCTTCATTACGGTAATGGCTGGCTTTTTATTTCTTAAAGTACCTGTCGAGATAAGTCAAATTAACTGGGGACTGTTTTTTATTTCCTTGTTTTTAGGAATTATTATGCTGGCATTACTTGGATTGTTGTTGGCCGGCGTTACGTTATTAACTGCCAGACATTCATATTTTATTGGTGATGTTTTGGCAGGCGGATTATTCTTATTTACCGGGGCGATATTCCCATTGGAAGTACTACCCGCCTGGTTACGACCGATTGGATATGCCCTTCCAATAACTTATTGGTTGGAATTGATTCGAAGGTCATTGGTTGGAAGTGTGGCTCAGGCGTTTCCAACTTTTTCCAGCATGAGTAATTCGACTTTGCTTCTCATCTTGATCGGGACATCTTTCGTTGCTGGAATCATCGGTTATTTTGTTTTTCGCCGATGTGATTATTTGGCACGAGAACGTGGTTTAATCGATATTGCCACAAATTATTAGACATTATTGTCTTTTAGTTGTTACCGATATATTGGTAACAACAAATGTTGATCATAAATTATGATTTGTTTTTTAGGTTCATTGAAGGTTAATCAATAAAAATAGCGCAGGAAAGCCTGCGCTATTTTTTTTTGATTTTCTAGTTATTCATTGGGAGGTTCTTCTTTTTTAAGGAATTTAAGCTTTTTCGCTTCAGAATCCAGTTCAACGATCACAGTATCCCCTTCATGGTATTCGCCGGAAAGTAAACTGACAGACAAAGGCGATTCAACAAATTTCTGTAAAGCCCTTTTTAGTGGACGTGCGCCAAAAGATACATCATATCCTTCATTGGCTAACCAATCCCTGGCTGTATCTGTCAATTCAATCTTAAGACCGTGTTCGCCCATGCGTGTATAGATCTCTTTCATCTGTAATTCAACGATTTCTTTGACATGATCAACAGATAATGGCGAGAACATGATGATTTCATCGATACGATTGATGAATTCAGGTCTGAATGTACTTTTTAAAGCTTTGTCGATTTTCTCGTGAGAATCGCGTTCATCGCCGTCACTACTCAGAAAACCCAATGAACCACTTTTTCGTACAAATTCAGTGCCCAGGTTGGAAGTCATAATCAGCACAGTATTTCTGAAGTCGACCACGCGTCCCTGACCATCCGTCAATCTTCCATCGTCCAGGATTTGTAACAAAGAATTCCATACTTCAGGATGCGCTTTTTCAATCTCATCGAACAAGATGACTCGATATGGTCTTCGACGAACTGCTTCGGTTAATTGACCACCTTCTTCGTAACCAACATAACCTGGAGGAGCGCCAAATAACCTGGATGCTGTATGTTGTTCTCGATATTCACTCATATCCATCCGCACGAGAGCTTCTTCATCCCCGAACATGAATTCTGCCAGGGCTTTGGCTAATTCGGTTTTACCGACACCGGATGGGCCAATGAATATAAAGGAACCGATCGGGCGGCGAGGGTCTTTCAACCCGGATCTGGCGCGGCGGATTGCATCAGCAATTGCTTTCACTGCAGCTTCCTGGCCGATAATACTCTCATGAAGTCTTTCTTCCATATGGAGCAATTTATCCGCTTCAGTTTCCAACATTTGGTTAACAGGTATTCCAGTCCATTGAGCAACTACCTGTGCTATATCATCAACATCAACAACTTCATCCAATTGGTGTTCAGCTTCCCATTTATCACGATTTTCGGAAAATTCCGTCTGGAGTCTCAATCGGTCAGCTTTCATTCTTGCTGCACGTTCATAATCACGTTCTACACCAGCTTTTTCTTCTTCGGCTGCCAATCGATCCAATTCACTCTTCATTTTCTTCAGATCGGGTGGTAAAGAAAAAAGAGCTACGCGTAATTTTGCCGCTGCTTCGTCCATTAAATCAATGGCTTTATCCGGCAAATGTCTTTCTGTGACATATTGAGAAGATAATCTCGCTGCTGCAACAAGCGCTTCATCAGCAAATCGTACTTTATGATGTGCTTCGTATCGATCTCTTAATCCCATCAACATTAAAATCGTGTCATCGATCGTCGGTTCATCCACATATACAGGCGCAAACCGTCTCTCTAAAGCAGAATCTTTTTCGATATGTTTATGGAATTCATCCAGGGTTGTGGCACCCACACATTGTAATTCACCCCGTGCGAGCGCTGGTTTTAACATATTGGATGCATCCATTGCTCCCTGAGCAGCACCGGCACCCACGACGGTATGTAATTCATCAATGAAGAGAATAACTTCACCTTCAGAACGCTGCACTTCTTCGATGGCGGCTTTTAAGCGTTCTTCAAATTCTCCTCGAAACCGGGAACCTGCGATCATGGCACTTAAATCTAGCGAGATGACTTTCTTGCCCATTAAAATTTCCGGGACATCATTATTCGCAATTTTTTGGGCTAAACCTTCCACAATGGCTGTCTTACCAACACCTGCTTCACCAATCAAGACCGGATTATTTTTCGTACGACGGGAAAGGATTTGCATGACACGCAAGATTTCATTATCTCTACCAATAACCGGGTCGAGTTTACCTTCTCTTGCCTGTTGTGTCAGATCGCGAGAATATTTTTCCAGACTGCGATAGCGTGTTTCTGCTTGTGGGTCAGTAACTCTTTGCCCACCACGAAGCTGATTAACAGCTTCAATTACTCTGTCCCGATTAATTCCTGAACCTTCCAACAATCGGGCAGCCGGTGTATTTTTCTCACTTAAAATAGCAAGGAAAATATGTTCAGTGGAAATATATTCATCACGAAGGCGACTGGCTTCTTCATTTGCCAGATCAATGATTCTTTTTACACGGGGAGTGATAAAGACCTGACCGGCACCGCCACCGAAAATACTAGCTTTTGGACTGGTTCGTAATATATAGTCCAATCTTTCTTCCAGAATACCCGGATCAATCTTCAGGATTTCTAAAATTTGAGAAATAACACCTTCAGGCTGTTCAATTAACGCCAATAGGATATGTTCGGTGTCAATTTGATTGTGCCCATATCTCTGGATTATTTCAGCTGCACGTTGCGCAGCTTCTTGAGCGCGTTCCGTAAAACGGTCAAACCTCATCATAAGCGTAATACCCTTCTAAATATTGATGAAAAAACACAGTTCTTCATATTCAAAGATTATAACAAATGGATTGTTTGCATTGCGCAATTTAATTATATGAAAATTATTAGAATTCGATTTTTACCTGCTTTGATTGTACTTGTTTTTAATAATGATTGTCTACAATTGTTGATTTTATATGTTTTTTGCCTTATTTTTCCTCCACTGGCAAATTTTTCGGGTGTAAAATAATTGAAATGACAACCTATGATGAAATACAAAAAGGGAAGATTCGTCAACTAAACATTACACAGGATCTTAATCAGGTTGCTGATTTAATTGAATTATGTTTTGTGGGGACAATTGACGAAGAAGGTAATGACTATATTCGTTATTTGAGAAAAATGGCGCAAGACGCACAATCTGTGTATTGGGGAATGGGTAATCTTCAAAGGACATACTCCCCTCTACAGGGATTTGTTTATACAGTAGGTGAAAAAATTGTCGGTAATCTATCGCTTTTACCGTTTCAAAAATCCGGAGAATTTATTTACCTCATTGCAAATGTCGCTGTCAGACCAGATTATCGTCGTAAAGGGATCGCCAAGCAATTAACTACACGGGCAATTCAATATGCACAATCAAAATCTGCCAGAAGTACCTGGCTTCAGGTAAGGGATGATAATCCGAATGCGATTGCCCTTTACATTCAACTGGGATTCCAGGAACGATGCAGACGTTCAACGTGGACTTTGTATCCCAAAAACTTAAGTTCCTGGAATTCAGTCGAATCATTATCCTTAAAACCAACTTCTGGCGTAGATTGGATTAAGCATCAGGAATTATTGACAAAGGTGTATCCGGAAATGGTGCGTTGGAATCTCGGTTTTCGTCTCAATCGTTTTAATCCCGGAATCATGTCAAAATTGTCACGATTAATCAATGGTCAATTCATAAAAAATTTTGTCATCGAAAAAGACCATCATTATTTTGGATATTTAACCTATGAAAGAACAAATTTGTTTTCCGATTCTCTCTGGTTGGCATGTGAAGAAGGAAATGATGAACGAATCATGACTACTTTTTATCAACGCTATCTTAAGAAAACCGAGTTGAGTAAGCCATTGTCGATCAATTTACCCTATGGTAGAGCAGAAAAAATTCTCGATGCGATTGGATTTGTCAAAAATCATACGCTCATTTGGATGGAAGAATCCACAATTGATTCCATTTTAAAGGATAATTGAGTTATGATTAATAAAATAAATAAGGAGGAGGATTATGAAGAAACTTATTCTTAAGATCGCCATTAATGCAGTCGCATTGTATGCTGCGATAGCCATCATGGAAGGTCGTGGAATTACGCCGCAAAATGAAAATTGGCTGAGCTTTCTTTGGTTAGCGCTTATTTTCGGTCTGGTAAACGTTGTCATTCGCCCCCTTTTAATTGTAATGAGTTGCCCGCTTTTGGTGTTGACGTTGGGGCTGGGCACCCTGGTAATCAATACACTCATGTTTATACTCGCTGGCTGGATAGGCACACAGTTTAACGCTGGGTTTACAGTAGACAATTTTGTATCTGCATTTTTAGGTGCTTTGATAACGAGCATCGTCAGCTTTATATTGACTATCATTTTTAAAAGTGAGATGGAAAATAAACGACATTAATCAATAGATTTAATACAACAAGGAGGTGATCACATTGATCACCTCCTTGTATTTAAAAATGATTAAATTTTATTCAAAAGTAAAGTGTAAAATACGATGATTACCTGCATCGGAAACCCAAATTCCATTATCATTCGGGTCAACTGCAATCGCTGCAGGGAGTCCAAATCCATCGGAGTTCGGGCTATAATCCCCCCAGCCACGTAGAAACGATCCGTCTGGCTGAAATCCTAAAATTCGATATCCTTCCGGATCATTCGTGTAAACATTCCCATACAGATCTGTAGCAAGAAATGGTTTATTATCCAGGCTTTGACCATTCCAACCGGAAATATCCCAGGAAGAAGTGGCAAAGTAAGCAGTTTTTTCTGCATTGGGGATAAAGACCTGAATTCTTTGATTCCAGGTATCAGCAACATAAACTTCTCCGTTCATGCCCAATGAAACGCCAACAGGTTCATCCAATTGGCCAATATCGAATCCTGGTTCTCCAAACTGAGTCAGGAATTGCCCGTTTGAATCAAAAACGACAATTCTTTTATTGCCTGTGTCTGCCACATAAACCTGTCCATTTGAATCGACAGCAATTCCACGAGGTCCCCAGAACCCATCCGGTGTTTCTGCAGTTCCAAAATAACCCCATTGTGTAAGGAAATTTCCCTGCTGATCAAATTTCTGAACACGGTGATTCCAAGTGTCTGTCACATAAACGGAGCCATCCGGACCAATCGCAATTCCCCAGGGTTCATTAAATGTCCCACCGGGTGCTTCTGCGATAGAACTATCCGCAAATGTTCCCCAATTATTAATCAATAGACCATCAGATGAAAAGTGCTGTATGCGGTGATTCAAGGAATCCGCAACAAAAATACTTCCATCGTTTGCAATTGCTAATCCGCGTGGAGCATTCAATTGTCCGGGTTGATCTCCCAACTCGCCAAAGAATCGATCCGGATTTGAAAGTGAGATCAAACCTTCGTACGGGTCAACTTCCGGTTCAACAATGGTTGCTGTAACCGACCCATAATTCCAGATTTGAGAAACAACATCATTGCGGATAAACATGTAAATGGTATCAC
Organism: uncultured Anaerolineaceae bacterium; assembly: GCA_964586385.1. Lineage (GTDB taxonomy): Bacteria > Chloroflexota > Anaerolineae > Anaerolineales > Anaerolineaceae > UBA6170. The sequence goes on along the minus strand of CAZPIM010000012.1, from coordinate 38,809 downwards.
TGGGCTGCCAGGTCGCAACAGTCAAATCGGTTCGTCCTTTTATTTGGGCGTACTTAGAATAATCCTTGCTAAGCCAGATATCAAATAAAGCTGCTCTCATTTCTGGATTGGTGATCGCATATTGAATACGATCCCAGGTCAGGAAATAATAGTCCTGCATTGGCCAAACAAGGCGAATGTAATCAAATTTTGCATAATCACTTTTTGTGAGAGCTTCAATTTTGGAAAGATTTTTATTACTTGAAAGAATAATCGTTGCATTCAGTAAGTCACGGGTGGGTTGATCGGTATACCAAATTTTATTGGGATAATCACGGAAGTACCACCAATAGGGATATAAGCCATCGTTATCGTAAGCAACGACGATATTTTTATCTCCTACGGTTCTCTTCGATATCTCCTCAACTTGAGCCAGGATGTCCTTTGGTCCCCGATCCGCATGCGCATAAACCAGGAATTCTTTCCCAGTGTCATAATTGATAAAATTGGAAATAAATGATGTTCTTATTGTTAAAACCGCCAGAAAAGTTAGGACAACTAATGTAAACAATTTGGCAAATTCGCTAATTTTCCATTCTTTCAGGAAATATAAAATCCCATATAAAGAAGCTCCAAATCCCAGAACGGAGAAAAGGAAGGAACTTGTGTTTTGCAACTCTTCCAAGGATTTTCCTTGAAAAGGTGCAGGAGATTTTCCCAAAGAAGTAAGAATACCAAAAAAGCTTGCTGTTAGCACTGGTAGTAATATCAAAAAGAGCCAGCTGTTGTTGGCTTTTAATTTATACCAGGGAATTTTTTCGATCAGTTTGTTAAAACCCCAGGTTGCGGTAAATATCAATGGTATTGCAATATGGACAGTTAACCAGGGCATCTTTTCACCAGCCATACTATAAGCAAGCAATGAAGTTAATGAATAGAAAATAAACATGAACAAAACTGGAACATGATATTCCGTCTTTAAGTTTTCTTCTACAATTGATTCTTCAAGTGATTCTGACTTAACGGATTGCTCCATTAACTGCGTGTCTACTTCAATCTTGCTTGACTGTATTGAATCAACTTTTATTTCAGGTTCAGGTTCAAAACCAGTTGATTCATCAGTATCCAAAGAATTCAGAGCTGGTATACTGGCTTCGCTAAAATACTTTATGCCCAGAATTGATGCGATGATAAATCCTAAAGCAGGAAGATATTCATAAAAAGGAATTTGTAAAAGTGCGTAATAGTAAAAGGGTTGTGAACCACGATTAACCGCTTGCTGTTCCAACCAATAACCCAGTGATCCTACAATGCCGGTAAAAAAACCACGACCATTGGTGAAAAAAGTAGTGTAGAAAACGATAAAAATTGACCAAAAAATGATGGTGACTTGAATCCATTTTTTCTTGTCCCACCAAAGTCCAATTATGGTAGAGACAACTGTAAGTATGGCTAACGAAATTCCGATTCTTAGCATGCCAAGAGAACTGTAATCGGTTGCTCTCCAGGTCTGGTTTAATAAAGACCCGACTATTTTTATTGGAAAGGCAGCAAGCAAAGGTAAGGTGATTGTTCCATTAATGATCAGGAGATCAAATGTACGCAAGTGCCGAATTTTTTTCAGACCTAATTCTTTTATCAGGATGTATACGGCAAAAGCACCAATGATGATTGCAAAAATAACAGCTAGATTGCTAAGGGATCCAATCAAAGTAGAAGTACCGGTTGTGGCTAGTGCTTCTCCGGTCTCAGAAACCGGATTTTCTTTTGTATGTGCATAAGCAAGTCCAATACCAGCAATCAAGAACGTAATCGCAGTTGTGATCGAAATTTGGAATAATTGCCTCTTTTTTATGGTTGGCCATTTCTCTTTTGTGATTTCGTAAATAAATTGGATGGCAAGAAATAACAACATTTGAGCCATATAAATATAAGCAGTTTCTTTGGCTGCAAAATTTAAAGCTTGCGAGATGACTAACAGAACAAGCGAAAACTTATCGCCACGCTCAAGATATCTTAATGTTGCATACATCATCAAAACAGCGATTAACTCAATTAATCCTTCATTGCGGGTATAACGTCCGTAAAATATTAAATAAGGTGATATGAGAAAAAGGAAACCACCGATTAAATGTCCCCATTTACCTAAATACCTTCGGAAAAAAAGCATAATTACTATTACTGCTGCCACACTGGATAATGCTGCAGGCACACGTGAAGTGAAATCGGAGTCGCCAAAGATAAAATATGTTAATGCAATCAGATGAAATTGCAATGGACCATGTGTTACTGGATCCTGGATATATCCTCTACCCATCGCTAAATCATAAGAAGGAACCACATGGTTCACTTCATCATGACTCATTACACGAGCACCAACGGCATAAAAGCGACTGACAATAGCGAGAATGATGATCAGGATGATGATTATTTTTTCGATATTAAGACTTGGAAAAAATTTGTTTAAAGGTCTTTCCAACCAGGAATCAGCGGTTTGATTTTCAAGTTTCATAAATAATAATTGCTCCCAAAAGAAAAAAATTTAGAAGTAAAGCTGGTCGTTTATGGAAATAAAGAACACATTGACTATACTTTAAACTATTATTTCTGACAAGTTGAATGCTTATGAGAAAGGAAAGCAGGTCAATTATTTCTCCTTAATTTTTGAAATAATTGTATATTTATATTTGCATTTTTATTTTGAATTTATTCCATCAATGGAGCATTATTTTATGAATCGATCAAAAGGATATCGGTATAGTACGTTTGCACTCCTGTATTTTGCTCAAGGTGCTGTCCTTGGATATTTCACTGCTTTGAATGCTGTGTATTTACTTTCATTTGATCTTTCCATGAGTCAGATTGGAATTGTCAGCGGAATAGCATTAACCCCATTTGTTTTAAAGATTTTTCTCGGAATGCTCAGTGACAAGGTCAATTTTTTTAATTATGGATTTCGTGTTCCGTATATCGTTATAGGCCTATTAATTCAAGCACTTGGATTAATAATTGTTCCATTTGTTGACCCCAGGACAAATTTTGGATTATATGGCGTGGTGGCATTCTGTGTTATGACTGGAATGGCACTCTATGATACCTGTACCGATGGTCTTGCACTAGATTCGACTTCTGCAGAAGAAGCCGGAACGATTCAGGGTTTTATGGTAGGCGGAAGGGCGATGGGAGTAGTTGTTGTATCCAGCGTCATAGGTGTCTTAGCGCAATTGGTCTCCTGGCAAGCTGCTTTTTTTCTGTTAGCTTTCATCACTCTCATTCCGTTGGTTCTGATTATTGGTTTCAAAGAAACCACCAGGACGAATGAAAAAGCTTTCCAATGGTCTGCATTTTCTTCTTTTAAAGAATGGCCAATAATTGCTTTAGGATTAATGGGTGCACTTTATTCATTAATTATTAATGCAGCAAATGAAATTGTGAACCCTTTTTTACAAACAACGTTTGACATCAGCATCATGAATGCTGGTTTTTATACAACCGTTTGGGGATTAGGTGTAGTTTTTGGTGGTTTAACCGGAGGAAAATTTACAGACAGATTTGGGCAGAAAAGATCTTTGGTAATCGCAACGATACTTTCGTTTTTCTCCATTTTATTTCTTTCATTGATTAATAGCCCTGGAATTGCCTGGTTTTTGGTTGCTCTATTTGGTATCGCATTTGGATATTTTGAAACCGTTTATTTTGCCATATCCATGCAGAAAACCAATTTACACATTGCAGCGTCCATGTTTGCAATTTTGATGGCAATTGCAAACATTGGTACAGGAATAGGCTTGCCGATCAGTGGATTATTATCCGATACAATCGGTTTCCGCTGGACATTTGTTGTGATTTCAATTTTAAATGTTTTCATCATTCCATTATTACCTGGCATATTTAAGAAGTCTTATAGCGAGTTTAAATAGATTAAAACTTGGTTTTTCAATTTAAACAAAATTAGCAGGATTTTGCTGCTAATTTTGTTTATGGGACACTTTGATCATATTTTGTTTTCGAATTGTCTTTCAACGAACTTTTAATTTGCTATTTGCCTCCGTTTCCACCGTTTCCTGATTGATTTGACCCACCGTTCTGGGTTTCATTTCCTGAACTATTTGATTCGCCCTTACCATTTTGTTCTTGTTCTTTATTGGCGGGGTCTTCGGTTTCTGTACCGGGTGCCTGATTTTGGTTTTGTTCTTGATTTTGCATTTGGTTTTGTTTTGGTTCTTCTTGCCCGTTACCAATCAGACCTTGCGATTGTAACTGGATTTGATTCTGATATTGCCATTTATATTGAATTTCTTCTCCAGAAGTTTGATTTTGATATTGGAACATATATTGCCATTGATTTTTTACACCAGCAGACTTTAATTGAGTCTGGAATGCAAACATCCATTTCAATTCTTTTTCTAATAAATCCGGAGATGCAATACCAGCTTCTATCATGCCTATTTGATTTGCCATTTGGAATTTGAATTGATTCATCCAGGGCTCGGTAGTTGCACCAAGTTTTAATTGATTCATGGTCTGAAATTGCTGTAGTAATGCTTCTTTTATTTCATCAAGCAAAACTAATTCATCATCAGATTCCAGTGCTTTTTGCGCTGCGGTCAAAACATGGTTTTGCCATCGAACAATTACCGGGTCAGGCGGCATTAATCCGTCCTCTAATAATTGTTGGATTTCTGCAAATCTTCGATTGGCAAATTTTAAAGCAAAATTTACTGAATCTTCTGCATTGTTTGTTAATTCGATTTGCATATCTTCTATTAATAGTTTGACTGGGTATACCAACTCGCCGGGCAAACTTGTTTGGGCAGCAACTGCTGTAACACCAGCGCTACCAAAAAGCAGTGATAAGATCACTAGCAGTATTGAAATTTTCATTTGAAAAGTCTCCTTTTTCAAAAACTTTGCGTTCCACCATGACTGTTTCGTATTAAAACCGACATCACTTTTGCCAACAATTTTTGTTGCAGAAATAAATCTTGTGCGTGTAGCTTCCGCTTTTAATGGATTTCGTGCAGGTACATCTTCCAATTTTTTTAGTTGGCTTTCGATTTCATTTTTCCAATCATTCATGGTTTCACCTTTAATTTTTTTCTAAGGGCTTCCAAACCGCGATTTTGAAGAGCTTTTACAGCACCAATTGGTTTATTGAGGGCATCAGCAATTTCCTTGTTGTCAAATCCTTCCAGATATTTCAGAACTATTGCCTGACGTTGGCTGGCAGGAAGATCTTTCAAAAACTTCCGGGTTAGCTGATTTTCAATATTCGTGATGGTAAGATTCTCAGGATTGTTTTCAAACGAGGGTAGATTCTCATTTAATCCCTCTTCAATTGGTAATGGGCGTCTGTATTGATCGGTTATCCAATTGTGTGCTGTCCGGTATAAATAAGGTCGAATCGATATTTTTGGACCTTGACCTTTTTGTAGACAATTTAGGAAACGGCTAAATGTCTCAGACACACACTCTTCTGCCAAATTCTGATTACCTAATAACCTGTATCCATAACGGTAAATTGCTTCGTTATAAAGATCATAAACGTGGGTTATTGCTTCCAGATCAAAGGCATTAAGCTTGGAGATCAATCCTTCTTCATTGTGGTTTGTCATGTCCTCATACATTAAGACGCCTTTTTGTACGAATCGATACGGCTATATTGAGGTTATTTTTTAGGAGTTTACAAAGGAAATTTAACAAAATTTTAATAAAATGTTAGCACATTTCATATAATCAAATCATAAATTAACAAATAAATATCAAATTCTTAATTCAAAAGGAGGCATATTATGGAGTTTAGGAAAAGGTATTCCTCTTCAATTTGGGAAGAAATGGACAAATTGCAACGCGAGATGAATCGTTTGTTTGATTCATCCAATGTAAACCGCACCGGTGCGATATTGGACTTCCCGGCAATTAATGTTTGGACCAAGGCGGATAGTGGGCAGGTTATTATCGCAGAACTTCCGGGAATTAACCCAGACGATTTGGATATAAAAGTGGTTGGAGAATCTTTAACTCTCAGCGGATCTAGAGATATACCAGAACAATCAGAAGATCTTAAATATCACCGGCAGGAACGAGGTTTTGGTAGATTTGTTCGAAGTATTCAACTGCCATTTCCCGTAGAGACTGAAAAAATTGAAGCCACATATGAAAAAGGAATTTTGAAGATTTGGCTGCCACGTGCAGAGGGCGACAAACCACGCAAAATCCTTGTAAAAAGTATTTCATAGGAGGTTTAAAATGACTGAAGAACTCAGAAAAAAAGACACACAAAAACAGGAAATTGTTGAGGAAGATCAGGCAGAACGAACACGCGAAACACGATTGTTTGTCCCAAGAGTGGATATTTATGAATCCAAAGATGATATACATCTGATAGCAGATATTCCCGGTGCTGATCAAGACTCAATTGAAATAACATTAGAGAAAAATATCTTAACGATCGAAGCCCGGGTTGTAACTGAAAAACCTGTTGATTTCTCTTTGACTTACGCAGAATATGGCGTCGGCGATTTTAAAAGAAAATTTACTTTATCGAATGAAATTGATAAAGATCGGATCAATGCAATTGTAAAAGATGGGGTATTGACACTAAAAATGCCGAAAGCAGGTCCAGCTAAAGCGCAAAAAATTGAAGTGAAGGCAGCTTAGAAATAAAAACAATTCAAAAAATTTCTTAAATAATTAGGATCGTCTTTGTACTTCTGGATAGGACGATCCTATTTATTTCCATTTGTTTTGCGATACAATTGAATTAGTATTTTCCAAGGAATCAGGTAGTTCTATGGCTAAAATTAAGATTATTTTGCTAATTCTGGTTGTCCTTTTTCTAATTTCCTGTAGCCCACGAACAGAAAGAGGGTTAATTGGTGGTTCTCAAACCTGTTTAATGTCCAATAATTCAGGAAACTGTAATGGTTTTTTTACACAGGTTTATGGAGAAAACCAGAAAAGTTTTGCCAAGATATTCGTTATGGACGATCAAGCAGTATACCTGAATTTAACAGTTTCAAGTTCTGACGGAAAATTGATTTTTGCAGTCAAACAATATGGCGTGGAAGAAGAATGGACCAAAATTGAAGTGGATCCAGGTAACGCGTCTGTTTTTAAAGGCTGGGTTATTCCGGATGAGAATGGCTTGTTAACAATTCAATTCAATCAATTTGATAGCCAAAAAACGGGACGGGTTAATTACGATTTTTCCTTTTTAAGATAGTTCACCTAAAATCTTTGATATGTGATAAGAAATTCATGTCATTTATCACATGGTTTGCATTCGCACTTTTTTGTAAAATTTATACATTCAATCGTTACCACTAAAGGTTATGGATGGCTCCTGATAATCATAATCCAACTGTATTTTCTACTGAATTTGGCAGGATGTGCCCAAACTGTGGAAAACCGCTGAAAAATTGTGTTTGTAAAAAGGTAGATAACAATATCCCCAGAAAGCATGTGGATGGAATTGTTAGATTATTCATCGATCGTAAAGGTAGGGGAGGAAAGTCTGTAACGATTATTGATGGATTACCATTTTCTTCGGATCAATTAAGAGAACTAACTAAATCGATCAAACGGCAATGTGGAACCGGTGGGGCAATCAAAGAGGGAAAAATAGAAATTCAGGGAGATGTACGTGATTTGATACTCCCAATGCTCCAAAAAATGGGATTGATAGTAAAGAAAGCCGGCGGATAATCAAATATTCAAATTTTTTTTTGGAGGAATAAATGCAAAATAGCCTGAGCCCATTTTTTTCACCCCAAGGCGTTGCTATAATTGGTGCTTCCAGCAAGCCGAATAAATTAAGTTATGGCATTCTAAAAAACCTGACGTTATATGGCTACCAAGGCGAAATTTATCCTGTTAATCCGGGTTCTACAGAGATACTGGGTAAGAAGTGTTATCCTGATATTTTGCAGGTACCTGATCCTGTGGATTTGGCTGTCATTGTTTTACCAGCAGCATCAGTCCTGAATGCTGTAAAAGATTGCGGTACAAGAGGCGTCAAAGCAATTACATTGATTTCTGGCGGGTTCAAAGAATTAGGTCCTGAGGGAGAGGAACTAGAAAAGCAGGTTGTCGCATTTGTGCGCCAGTCCGGGATGAGAATGGTTGGCCCGAATTGTGTAGGAACGATGAGTTTGCACACCGGGTTAAACACAACTTTTATTTCGGGTGTTCCGGAAACTGGCAGCATAGGATTTTTGTCACAGTCAGGAGCAGTCCTGGGAGGAATTGTTGATCTTGTAAAAGATAAAGGAATCGGTTTTGCGCATTTTTCAAGTTTAGGCAATGAAGCAGATGTGACTGAAACTGACATGATCGAATATTTAGCTGATGATCCATTTACCAGAGTGATTACTGCCTATGTGGAACAAATCAGAGACGGTCAGAGATTTATTGAAATTGCAAAGAAAGTAAGTGAAAATAAACCGATTGTTTTGCTAAAAGCCGGGAAAACGTCTGCCGGCGCGCGTGCTGTATCTTCACACACAGGGTCATTAGCGGGATCGCACACTGCTTATCAGGCAGCATTCAATCAATCCGGTGTTATTGAAGTTCAATCTGTAAGTGATTTGTTTGATGTATCACAAGCTTTTGCATTACAACATATTCCACAAGGAAACAGGGTAGCAATCTTAACAAATTCCGGTGGTCCAGCAGCATTGGCATCGGATAGCCTGGGAGTCAATGGCTTGCAAATGGCAAATCTCTCTCAAGAATCTATAAAATATCTGAGGGAATTTCTAAACCCGAGTGCACAACTGACAAACCCGATCGATATGTTAGGGGGTGCAGAACCGGGTGAGTATGAAAAAGCGATGAAGGTGGTAGTGAACGATCCAAATGTTGATGTCATCGTTGCCATTTTGGTTCCTCAATCTCTTGTCAATCCTCTTGAAGTGGCTAAAAGCATCTATGAAATTGCTGCAACCACTGAAAAAACAGTCATTTGTTGTTTTATGGGAGATCAATTGGTTCTTGAACCAAGAAAAGCTTTGCATGCCCATCATGTACCCATGGTTGTCTATCCGGAAAGTATCGGAAGTGTACTTGGAGCGATGTTGCGTTATGCAAATTGGAAAAAGAATCAGGAACCGGTCGAATTTGTTCGAGAAAATATTCAACCGGATCAAGCAAAAAAGGTATTTGAATTACATAAAGGCCAAAAAAGTCTTGGAGAGTCTTTGACAAGACCAATTTTAGCTAGCTATGGTATCCCGATAGTTCAAGGAGAGATGGCAAAAACAGATTTGGAGGCGGCACAAATAGCAAGTACGATCGGGTTCCCGGTTGTGATGAAAATTGTGTCAAAAGATATTCTACATAAATCCGATGTAGGGGGGATACGCTTAAACCTGACCGATCAGGGTCAGGTTGTCAATGGATTCAATACCATGATGTCTGATGTGAAAAGTCACCTCCCAGACGCAAAAATTGATGGTGTATTAATTGAAGCAACTTCGCCTAAAGGTGTCGAAGTTATTATTGGCATGCGCAGAGATGTTGGTTTCGGTCCTGTGTTAATGTTTGGTATGGGTGGCATTTATGTGGAGCTTTTTAAAGACGTGTCATTTCGTATCGCACCAATTTCCAGAAAAGATGCGCTTGATATGATAGCAGGTACAAAAGCCGGAACGCTATTAAAAGGATTCCGAGGTTCAAAAGAAGCAGATATTGAAGCAGTTGTCGATGTTTTGTTACGACTCAGTCAATTAGTCTGTGATTTCCCTGAAATTGAGGAAATAGAGATTAATCCTTTACTCGTAATGCCAAAAGGAGAAGGCGCTTTAGCATTGGACAGCAGAATCATTTTTTAACGATGAAGAAATTACACACGAAAAAATAATCCAAATATAGATATGGAGGTTTCATGAAACGACTTTTGTCTGGAAACGAGGCAGTTGCCAGAGGCGCATGGGAAGCAGGATGTTCTGTAGCATCCGGTTATCCGGGAACACCCAGTACCGAAATCATGGAAACACTTGCTTTATACCCAAATGTATATGCAGAATGGGCTCCAAATGAAAAAGTCGGTTTGGATGTGGCAATCGGTGCAGCCTACGCCGGTAAAAGAGCCATAGCAACCATGAAGCATGTCGGTCTTAATGTGGCTGCAGACGCCTTATTTTATGTTGCAATGACCGGTATAGAGGCAGGGTTGGTAATCGTTACAGCAGATGACCCTTCCATGCATTCATCTCAAAACGAACAGGACAACAGGCAATATGCAAAGTTTTCCAGAATTCCTTGTTTTGACCCATCCGATAGTCAGGAAGCCAGGGATTTCACTATCGCAGCTTATAACCTGAGTGAACGATTTGATACACCTGTATTATTACGATTAACCACGCGGGTTTGCCATACGAGCGGTGCAGTGGAGGTTACAGAAACCCAGGTAAATTTACCTGTTCAGGGAAAATATCCGAGGAACCCATTAAAATATGTGATGATTCCAGCCAATGCACGCCAAAAACACCCTGTGATAGAAACCAGAATTGCGGAATTATCTGATTTTGCAGAATCTTTTGGATTGAATCACATTGAATGGCGGGATTCGGATTTAGGAATTATTACAGGAGGAATTGCATACCAATATGCGCGCGAAGTATTTCCGGAAGCAAGCATTTTGAAATTGGGTATGGTGTACCCTCTACCCCAAAAAATGGTAAAAGAATTTGCCAGTAAAGTAAAAAAAGTAATAGTCTTGGAAGAATTGGATCCATTCATCGAAGATCAAGTGAGAGCAATGGGTATTGAGCTGTATTCACAAACACCAACGCAGACCCATTATCCAAATACAAAATCAATTTTTCCTATATTAGGTGAACTAAATTCAGCTATCGTTCGTGAAAGTGCTGTAAAAGCAGGTTTGTTACAAGAAGAGAAAATCACATCTCTTTTCCAGACTAACATTCAGTTACCACCAAGACCACCAACATTATGTCCTGGTTGCCCACATCGATCCTCATTTTTTGTTCTTAATAAATTGAAAGTGCCTGTGAACGGTGATATTGGTTGTTACACCCTCGGTATAGCTCCTCCTTTGAGTACAACTGACACTTGTGGCTGTATGGGAGCAAGCATTGGTGTTGCTCATGGTGCTGCTGTGGCAGGCGATAAGGAACGCCATGTTGCAGTCGTTGGTGATTCGACGTTTTTTCACAGCGGAATTGCCCCGCTCATTAACGTGGCTTATAACAAATCGAATGTAATAACAATCATCATGGACAATAGGGTCACAGGAATGACAGGCCATCAGGAGAATCCCGGGACCGGACGAACATTGCAAAACCTGGATACTGTTTCTTTGGACATTGAAGCTTTAGTGCGTGCTTGTGGCATATCGAAGGTATTGACGGTTGAAGCGTATGATGTGGATTTGATTGAAAAAACTCTGAGGCAATGGCTGAAAGAAGATGGTCCGGGAGTTTTGATTACAAAGGAAGAATGTGCTCTATTACCTGCTGCCCGGAAAAAATATATTCCATTACAAGTCACAGATCATTGCAATGGCTGTACGATTTGTTTTCGTATCGGCTGCCCGGCTATAACCAAATCTGAGGAACTCGACCCCAAATACAATCGACCTTTGGCATTAATTAGTCAGGAATTATGCACGGGTTGTGAAATATGCGCCCAGGTTTGTCCATTGGATGCAATTTTATTTCGCGAACAAGTGCTCCAACAAAGAAAGTAATTCGGAGGAAAATATGTTTTCGGTTCCACATTTAGGGATAAAAACAGAAACACTAAGCTTTTTATTGGTTGGAGTCGGTGGACAAGGGACAATCCTTGCCAGTAATGTTTTAGCAGAATTCGGATTGGAATTTGGCTACGATGTAAAAAAAGCCGAAGTACATGGTATGTCCCAAAGAGGGGGATCTGTAATTTCACATGTTCGATGGGGAGAAAAAGTTCATTCTCCGATCATTTCCAAAGGTGAAGTGGATATTTTAATTGCTTTTGAAAAATTGGAAGCATTTAGGTTTTTGGATCAATTGCGACCAGAAGGTATCGTATTAATTAATGATCACAATATTGTGCCGGTAACTGTTAGTTCCGGAAACTATTCTTATCCGACAAATGAAATGATCAAAGAGGAAATCCATAAGATAACTATGAGAGATTATTGGATCAAAGGTGTCGAGATCGCTGAGTCTTTAGGAAACAGCAAAGCATCCAACGTCGTAATTTTGGGAGCTTTATGTGGTCTTCTACAACAGGATCCTGAGATTTGGTTCTCAATTGTTGCGAAAAGGGTTCCACAAAAATCTGTTTCATTAAATAAAGATGCTTTCTTAAAAGGTTGGAGTGAAGTAAAGTAGTTCAATCGATGTAAATAAAGAGGTTGGCTGATCGTTTAGCCAACCTCAAAGAGGGGAAAAAGAGAATTGCTAATTGGAACGGAAGAATCTGTACTTCTGCAATTTAAACTGATAGTAAAGAAAACATCCTACACAGAAACCAGCCAAAGCGACCCCTGACGCAAGCATCACCATGGCAGAAAAAATCCAACCGGGCAGGTTTAGATTTAAAAGAAAGGCGATTTGAGACATACCCAGCAATAAGGTTGCAATACCGTTATTAAAACGTTGCAAGCTGGCATCTTCAAAATCGGCATTTTGAATATTTTTTTTGAATAGGATCATCCCTGTTCGATAAATAAGACTATATTTTCTTCCGAATAAAACCGCTGGAAGTAGAATCATAAACAAAAGGGTTGTAACCCAAAATTGTTGCGTAACAATAGCGATCAAAATTCCAAAGCAAAGAATTGATCGATTCAATGTAACGATCGGCATTGGTATCCCTGGCATTTTTTTGTCTGCATTGTGATTTGACATTTTTCTCCTGAAAATAAAATCCTTCGATGTTGAACTAATTTTATATTTATACTATTATTATCTAATTTATGCAATATGATTATGGATTTTCATAAGTAAAACCTATACATGAAATTAAATTATGACAAAAGCTACGACCCAAGCTTTGTATGCATATAATAAAAATAAATTCAGAATATTGAATACGAAAATAAATATGAAAAAAAACGATCAAAATTTAAAATATTATGACCAGCATGCCGATGAATATACTTTAAAAACATCGAAAATCGATATGAGTACAATAAGGAAAGAATTCATGGCTTTCTTACCTGAGGGAGCAACAATTTTAGACGCAGGTTGCGGTCCTGGTTGGGATAGCTTAAGTTTTTTGGAGCACGAATACAAAGTTGATGCATTCGACGCTTCTGAAAGCATGGTGAACATCGCAAAGAAAAACACCGGTATTTCTGTTCGAAAAATGTTTTTTCAAGAAATGGATTACGAAAATATTTTTGATGGTGTGTGGGCTAATGCATCGCTATTACATATCGAGGAGGGTGAACTGATCCCTGTTTTTAAAAAAATATCAACAAGTTTAAAGCAGGGCGGTCATTTTTTTGCATCATTTAAATATGGTCAGGGCACATTATATGATGGTGAAAGATGGTTTACGATGATGACCGAAATCGAAATAACCGAAATTATTAAATCATTACCGGAATTTAGACTTATTCATCTATGGAAAAGTATAGATGTTGGAAAAAGAAAAAATCTGGAATGGCTAAATATTATTATTCAAAAAACTTGATGGAAATAAAAATTCAATTGATTCGGGAAATTTCACCGCCCCCAAGAACAATATCGTTATCATAAAAAACAGCAAACTGTCCTGGTGTCGCATCGCGAACTGGCGTATCAAATTGAATGTGCACCCGGTTTGATTCAACCGGTTGAATTGTGGCATCCTGCGCTTCTGTTTTATAGCGGATCTTAACCTGCACATGTTGCGTTGCACTTGGAATTTCACCACTGATCCAATTCACATTTTTTGCGATGATCGAACTCTGGTTCAAATCCGTGTCAGGTCCAACAATCAGTTCGTTATTTTCAGGGTTTTTGTCCAACACATATAGTGGTTCTGCTGCAGAAATCCTGATTCCTTTTCTTTGTCCAATCGTATAAAACGCCAATCCTTGATGTTCCCCTAACTTGTTTCCGAATCGATCGATGATGTTCCCTGGCACAGCGATTTGCGGTGCATTTCGCAGAAGAAAATCTTTATAACTGGCATCAGAAACAAAACAAAGGTCCTGACTATCCTTTTTTTCAGCCATCGGAAGACCATATTCCCTGGCAATTTCTCGCACTTCGGTTTTCAACAGATCACCTAAGGGAAAAAGTGTATTTTTTAATTGGTCCTGATTTAGCATGCTCATAACATAAGATTGGTCTTTGAGATGATCCTTCGCCTTCCGGATAATTACTTTTCCATCCCCACCCACTTCCCGTCTCACATAATGTCCTGTCGCCAGAAAATCACCACCTAGTTCTTTCGCTTTATCCAATAGGAGACCCCATTTGATTTCCTTATTGCAATTCACACAAGGATTTGGTGTTTTTCCTTCAGCGTATCCATCCAGAAAATATTGAACTATGCGCTTCCGAAAAATTTCGGATGCATCAATCGTATAAAAAGGGAAACCAAGCGTCTGAGCAGATTTTCGAGCATCTTCCATCGCTTGCGGTGTACAGCACTTATTTTCGCATTCTTTGCCGTCTTCACTCCAAAGATGCATCATCACCCCGATCACAGGGTAACCTTTTTTTGTTAACATCGCAGCGACAACAGAGCTATCAACTCCACCACTCACTGCCACAACAATTGTCGGTTTTTGTTCAGACATATTAACCTTTAAAATAAATACCAATAATTATTTTTTACTGAATTCGAATAATAACATTTTTTTTTGAGATTGCAAATTTTGCAATCAAATATGGTTTCGTAAACAATTTGTGGTATATCGAAGTTCTATTTTAAGCAATTCTTGCGATTAACGCCGAAAATTCACCGGATAGCTGGTAATTTGCAAGGCAAGCCGGAATTAATATCGACTCAAATCGATTAACCTTGAAATTTAAATCTTCAAATTGGAGTTTCAATTCGCCGGAAGAAACTGTTAGTGCGTGGAAGGTACTTAAATTCGTGTTCATCTCTATTGCATTTTCAATGTTGTTTATCAGTCCCAATTTGAAATATGGACTATCAATTAACTTCTCATAGGAATTTGATTTTTCATTACCAAGAATGTGCCGTGGAAAGGTTTGGATATTTTTTGCTGCAATACTGGCTTTTTCAATATGAAGTGGACGTCCAACGGAAGCAGGACGGTCCCAATCATAAACACGGTAGGTAATATCAGCGCTTTGTTGAAGCTCGTAAATGGTCAATCCTGGACCAAGAGCATGAATGACGCCTGCATCAATCATTATAAAGTCATTTTTATTTAAATCGTGGACCTGGATTGTTTCCAGAATAGTATTCTTTTTTATAGAATCGATCAGGTCTTGTGTACTTATATCAGGTTTTGATCCTGCATAAATTCTTGAACCAGGGTCAGAATCCAAACAAAACCAGGTCTCTGTTTTCCCATTTGACTGAGGGTTTTCCAATGAGCGCGCCTGCTCATCATCCGGATGGACCTGGATAGATAACCATTCCTGGCAATCCAAAATTTTTATCAAAATAGGAAAGTCCTCCATTTGACTTCCATTTTTAGCGAATCCTAATAGTTCTTCAGGTTGGTGCTTTAGCAGATCTATTAGTCGAATACCAGCATAAGGTCCGTTTTGAATCCGGTTTTCTCCATAAATAGCCCAGATTTCAGCTACCTTTTGAGGATCAGAACTCGCGTTCTGATCGAGCAAGTGGAGGAGTTTTTTCCCACCCCAAATATAATTCTTAATAGTCGGTGATAAAATCAATGGATACAATTTTGATTTTTGCATATGGGTATTATATAGTGATTTTCTCTAACAAAAATAATTCATAAATGATTAATTTGATTATTTCAATTCCATAGAACATGGATCGCTGTCTCGAGGATGTATGAATTCTAAACCGAATTTTGGTCAAAAATTAACAAATGGTTTACAAAATTTCGAATTGGAATACCAGGAATTTGTTAAAAATTATCCTGATTATTTATCCACAAATTCGATCGATCAGTTAAGAGAAGAAGATTATTCAATCCTTGATCGTCAGGGACATGTTTACTTGGATTTCACCGGTTCCGGTTTATATGGAGAAAGTCAAATATTAGCTCACGCAGAACTCTTACGAAATCAGGTATTTGGAAATCCACATTCTACGAATCCAACTTCAGCGAATATGAATCATCTGGTGGAAAGTACAAGGAAAACCGTTCTGGACTTTTTCCATGCTGATGAAGAAGAATATGTCTGTATATTTACGCAAAATGCAAGCGGTGCTTTAAAACTTATCGGAGAATCTTATCCCTTTTCGGAAAGATCAAAATACTTATTAACCTACGACAATCATAATTCGGTCAACGGCATCCGGGAATTTGCCAGAAAACAAAACGCCAGTATCGTTTATATTCCAATGACGACACCTGAAATGCGCATAGATGAATTTGAATTATCGGATCAATTGCATCATCTGGATCCGAATGTTAATAATTTATTTGCCTACCCAGCGCAATCTAACTTTTCCGGTGTTCAACATTCTTTGGACTGGATCAAATCTGCTCAGGATCAGGGTTGGGATGTGTTACTGGATGCTGCTGCTTTTTTACCTACCAATCCGCTCGATTTATCGGTCTTCCATCCCGATTTTGTCGTATTGTCATTTTATAAATTGTTTGGTTATCCAACCGGGGTAGGTGCATTAATTGCAAAAAGAAGCCAACTTACAAAATTATCGCGTCCCTGGTTTGCCGGCGGGACGATAACAGTTGCATCCGTGCAGGGGGATCGTCATTATTTGCATACAGGTCCTGAAGGTTTCGAAGATGGCACCTTAAATTTTTTAAATTTGCCTGCAATTGAGATTGGATTAAGACAAATCAAACGCATTGGTTACCCTACCATTCATTTGAGGATAGAAACACTAACTAAATGGTTATTAGTCAAATTAATTGAATTGAAACATGAAAATGGGAATAAATTAATCCAGGTTTATGGTCCAACAGAAATGATTATGCGCGGAGGAACGATATCAATGAATTTTTTTGATGTAAATGGTCATTTTATTGATCATGGCATAATCGAGGAACAGGCAAATCGTGAAAACATTTCCATCAGAACGGGTTGTTTCTGTAATCCTGGCGACGGGGAAGTCGCTTTGGGAATTTCCAAAAATGACTTGAACACCTGTTTTTCCATGAAACCGAGACTGGAATATAAAGATCTGAGATCCTGTATCGATGGGAAAAGTACTGGAGCAGTACGAATTTCGATTGGGCTTGTAAGTAATTTTTCCGACGTTTATATATTTGTGGAACTTGCATCTAAATTTGTAAATAAATCTCTTTCCGAGCTATAAAAAAAAGCCTCTTTATAAAAAAGAGACTTTTTGTCGGGGCGAGAGGATTTGAACCTCCGACCTCACGGTCCCGAACCGTGCACTCTATCCGGGCTGAGCCACGCCCCGAAACGGTTTGCATTATACCCTATAACTATTTTTTTATGAAGAATCACGAAAAATTAATTCGACACAAAAAACCATTCTTTATGAAAGCAAAGAAATTGAACGAAGGGTATAATCTAGAAATAATTTTTTGATGGATATGTATTATTTTCTGAATAACAGAAAAGGCGAAGTCTCAGTTTTGTGCGGTTATTTTTCTTATTGGATTGATCAGGGAAAATTGCTAATACTGAAGGCAATGAAAATTGAAGAAAAAAAATTCGGCACATATCTGAGTAAAATTATCAAGCAATCAAAACAGAAAACACTCAGACATGGCGAAATCAATTAATGGTTTTTTGTGAGTTGTAAAATCATAATAGTCTAGGAAACAATAGCCTTTGTTAACTAATATGCGATCAAGACAAGTTTTTATTACTGGTTGTAATATCCTTCTGCTCTGCACCATGTTTTTGTTTACATCCTGTTCGCCAAAACAGATTCAAATCCTTCCATCTGCCACCGAAAACTATTCACAAACCCCAACTTATGTCGTATTGGAAAAATCCAATACACCTTTTGCGCCAGTTTTAATTCCAACCAATTCACCCACATTCACTAAAATTCCGACCTATACAACCACTCCAACAGTAACCTCTACACCAATTCTTCTGGATGAATTTGCAACCAAAAAAATCTTAAGAAATGTTTTGCCACAAACCTATATAACAAATCAATGTGATTATCTTTCCCTCAGGTGGGGACTTTCCAAAAGTCAACCCGGAACGATTGTGGTGCCGGTCATGTATCATTCTGTTCGGCAGGAAGGAAAACCTGTCACAGATAATTTGACAGTGAGTCATGAATATTTCCAGGCAACGATGGATCATGCCAAAAAACTTGGTTTTGAAACAATAACGACCCAGGAATTATCGGATTTTCTTTATCACAACGAACCCATCCCTCAACTTTCTATGATTTTAATCATTGATGACCGCAGACCCGGTGTGATACGAGATCATTTTTTGCCCATTTTAGAAAAAAATAATTGGACAGTTACGCTTGCTTACATCAGTGGTATTGCCAATGAACGCGAGTGGAATGAAATGCGGGAATTGAATTCCACGAACCGGTTGGATATGCAAGCACATGGTTTTTATCACAATGGAAGTACGTATTTTACTGAATTCACATCAACAGAAATAATAACGGAAGAGGTTTTTAGTCCAATTAAAGCCATTGAGGAAAACTTTGGGAAAAGACCCGTCGCATTTATTTGGCCTGGAGGAAATTTCACGGAAGAATCGGTAGCAATCGTTCGGTCTGCTGAATACCAACTTGGTTTTACTGCATTTTCACGTGGCCCGATCATGTTTAATTGGATTCCGTTGGGTGAACAGGAAATTATAATGAATGATCCATTAATGGTACTTCCCCGTTATTGGAGCACGACAGCGTATATCGCCCTGGATGAGGCAGTGGAAATATCAAATCAAGCCAGGATTTTCGCTGAAGAAAATCGCTTAATTGAATACAATTGGTATGAAAACTATTGCCATGGATTTCCGGAAATTCAACCCTATGATGGACAAGGATATTGATAGAAAATGGATAATGGATGCATTTTTTGCCGTATCATTGCTGGTCACGTACCATCCAAGATTATTTTCAGCGATGAATTCGTAACTGTATTTGAAGATATTGACCCTGTTGCACCCGTACATTATTTAATCGTACCAAATAAACATATCGAATCTCTCAACCAAATTGAGGATGAGGATCTTGCTTTACTTGGACATTTATTTTTTATTGCAAAAAATTTGGCAAAAAGTACTGGTATCGAACAAAGCGGATATCGCGTGATGGTGAATACGGGTAAGGATGGCAGGCAAACTGTGTTTCACCTTCATATGCACTTGATCGGAGGAAGAACATTGGCAGGCAGGATCGTTAGTTAAGATGAAAAAAGATATTCTTACAATTTTTTATCTTTTATTGATGGCCATGATCATTGTTGGCTGTTATAAACCTGCTCCGGAAGTAGAACCCTGGCAGCTGACTTTTAATACCCCAACCGGAAATCCAATTATCAATTCCTCTCAGCAACCTACCCAAGTCGTTCAAGCGACAAGAATTGGTATTGACAAAGGTGTAACTCCCACACCAAATCAACCAAAGGTCATGCCTACCTTACGTTCGGAAGAATTGGACTACATTGTACAGCCGAATGATTCCCTCGGAATGATCGCAAGAACTTTTGGTGTAGACCTCAATGCACTCTCAGAAATGAACCAAATTAATAATCCAGACCTTTTGGAAATTGGTCAGCAATTGGTGATCCCGACTGTAGACCCAAATTTGGAACCGGTTGACTTTAAGATAATCCCTGATTCCGAATTAGTTAATAGCCCTTCAGGAATTGGATTTGATGTTTCTGCTTTTCTTTCACATTATTCTGGCTATTTGTCAACCTTAAAATATGCATCAGACGTAATGCAACAGGTTTCAGAAGATTATTCTGTTAACCTGAGAATTTTACTTGTGGTTTTAGAATACCAAACAGGTTGGATTCGATCAGCAAATAAAAGTTTAGACCCTGCGACTCCAGCACCGAATGATGCCTGGCAAACAAACTTATATCAGACAGCCGGAGCAATTGCGAATGATTTAAATTGGGGATATTATCGTTGGATTGAAAACCAGACTGGTTATTTTATTTTAAAAGATGGTTCGTATATCCCTGCCAGCGAAACGATTAATGCCGGTACAGCTGCTATTCAATCCTGGGCTAGTAACCATTATCCTAAAGAAGAATGGTTATTGGCAACTTCTGATAAGGGTATCTTTGACCTTTATCAACAATTTTTTGGGTACCCATTTAATTATTCCATCGATCCATTGATACCAGATACTCTTCAACAACCCGAAATGATTTTACCTTTTGAGGATGGCATTGCATGGTCATTTACAGGTGGTCCGCATCCAGGCTGGGGTAGTGGAACAAGCTGGGCAGCTCTGGATTTCGCACCACCAGGCAGCCCGATGGGTTGTGCGGTCAGTGGCGATTGGGTGACCGCAGTTGCCGATGGGATAATCGTCCGAAATGAACATGGCGGTGTTATTCAAGATCTTGACTCTGATGGTTTTGAGCAAACAGGCTGGACAGTGTTATATTTACACATATCCAGTTGGGAACAAGTGCAATCGGGTACAATTGTTAAAGCCGGAGATCGAATTGGGCACACTTCTTGCGAGGGAGGAATATCATCAGGATCACATTTACATATTGCCCGAAAATATAATGGGCAATGGATGAATGCTTCCGGACCCTATCCTTTCGTTTTGGATGGTTATCAAGCTGAAAGCAGCGGAAATGAATATGATGGTTTTCTTAAAAAGAATGGAGATTCTATTGAAGCGTGGGCTTATTACCGACCAGAAAGCCTGGTCATCCGGTAAAAGAATACTTTCAATTTTCATATTCATTTTATGGATTATTTCAATTCCTGCTTGCAGTCTCAGTACGTATTATGTGAGTGCGCTTGATTTAACCGCAACCGCGGGTTACCAGGCATTGACACCGATCAACGTCTCCACCGATACACCAACTGAAAATTCGGAACTACAGCCTACGATTGACAATTCGGTTATCGCCACCGAAATTCCCGGGCAACTTACGCAAGAACCCCTCATCATAACTGAAACGCCATTACCTACAGCCACACGAAATCTCACTCCACGTCCACCCTTAATTTATTACACGCAAGCAGGAGATACACTTCCTGTGATTGCAATCAGGTTTGGAGTGCATTTAGAAGAGATAAAAGTTCAACAATCCATTTCTCAAACCGGGTTGATTTCTCCGGGAACATTGTTGATCATTCCGGATTATTATGGAGCAAATATTGCTTCTGATCCGGTTTTACCAGACAGTGAGGTTGTGTATTCCCCGTCGGCTCTCGATTTTAATATGGAAGATTTTATTAATCAGGCTGGTGGTTATCTAAGCACCTACCGAGAATATCGCCTTGACAGATGGCATAATGGTGCAGAAATTATTGAAATGGTAGCCATCGCAGAATCAATAAATCCGAGATTGCTTCTCGCTTTAATTGAATATCAAAGCCATTGGGTTTATGGACAACCTGGAAATTTAGCGGAAGAAAATTATCCTTTAGGCTATATTATTGCTGATCGAAAAGGTTTATATAAACAATTAACCTACGCAGTGCAAACGATTTCCATGGGGTATTATGGCTGGCGTGAAGGACGCATCACAGAAGTGTTGTTTACCGACGGAAGCCAGCAAAGGATTGCGCCAAATATTAATGCTGGATCTGCTGCAGTCCAACATTTTTTTTCAAATTTTTATGACCCAGCAAGATGGTTAGGAGTTTTATATGGACCGGAAAGTTTCCCGGTTTTATTTGAAAAGATGTTTGGAAACCCATGGTTGCGTGCACAAACGGTTGAACCACTGTTTCCGACTAATTTGACTCAACCGAATTTGGAACTGCCATTTTTCCCCGGAAAAATATGGAGTTTTACTGGAGGACCTCATCCAGCCTGGGGCGCAAAAGGTTCTTACGCTGCCATCGATTTTGCACCTGCCAGCGATAAACAAGGATGTGTTTCGACTTATGCATGGGTGGTTGCATCCGCACCCGGTCTTGTTGTGAGGACAGCCACTGGTCTTGTGGTTGTTGATATGGATGGGGATGGGTATGAACAAACCGGTTGGGTGATGATCTATTTACATATCGCTTCCGATGGGAAAGTACAAAACGGGACTTATTTAGATCAGGATTCGATTATTGGGCACCCGTCCTGTGAAGGTGGATCTGCGACCGGAACACACGTACATATTGCCAGAAAATTTAATGGGGAATGGATTCCTGCTGACGGACCAATGCCATTTACTTTGAGTGGTTGGGTTGTACATCAAGGGGCAAACGCTTACGAAGGTACAATGACAAAAGGTGATGCATTAGTAACTGCCAGAACGTATGGTTCTTCCGAGACTGTTATAATTAGATAAAAATATCATCAATTAACAAATTAACTGGATGAAATCGAGTCCTGGATTAAATAAACAGCGTGAAGATTGCTAAAATTCAAAAAAAAATCAATTTAAAACAAATCATTCTCATCTTTAATTTGTGCATCTTATCTTTGAGTGCGTGTGCACCTGAAGCCAGGAACGAATTTGTTTTCTCTTCTCCGGTTCCCGCGGTAGAGCTAACAGAAGTGGCTATATTGGAAAATGTCACGCCACAACCGACCAGACCTGCTTATCTTCCCGGGACATTAGTGGAATATAAGGCGCAAAGTGGAGATACACTTCCTGCTTTGGCGATACATTTTAATACATCAGAATCTGAAATTCGGGCGGCGAACCCTGTCATTCCCTCGGATGTGACAACTTTGCCTCCCGGATTTCCGATGCAAATTCCGATTTATTATGAATCAATTTGGAGCAGTTCTTTTCAGATTGTTCCTGATATCGCTTTTGTTTATGGACCACGTGATATCGATTTTGATATCGTATCGTTTGTAAATTCTCAACCGGGATGGCTTAAGAATATTCGGGATACTGTCGGTGAAAAAACACGCTCCGGAGCAGAGGTTATCCTGTATGTAAGTCAATTATTTAGCGTTAGTCAAAAACTAATTCTTGCCATTCTTGAATATCAAACCGGGGCATTAAGTAATCCTGAAATACCGGAAGAAATAAATGGGTATTTGCTGAGTTATCAGGATCCATTACATAAGGGTTTCGCCCAACAAATTGTGTGGTTGGCAAATTATCTAAATAATACTTATTATCGTTGGCGAGAAGGAACAATTACAACCTATAAACATTCCGATGGCCGACTTGAACGTCCTGATCCCTGGCAAAATGCAGCTACTGTTTCATTGCAATATTATTATTCTCAAATTATGAACAGAGATCGTTATAATTTGGCGATAAGTGAATTGGGATTATTGGATACATATACCCAATATTTTAGTGATCCTTGGCAGGGAGACTTGACGCTCATACCCGGAAGTTTTCATCAACCAGAATTCATTTTTCCATTTGCTCCGGGTCAGACCTGGGCATACACCGGGGGTCCTCACACCGCCTGGGGAACCGGGGAACCTTTTTCGGCAGTTGATTTTGCCCCAGCTTCCGCGGTAGGAGGTTGTAGCCCGTCTGAATATGATGCACTTGCGATCGCCGATGGTGTGATCGTACGCACAGGACCCGCATACGTGGTTTTGGATTTGGATGGGGATGGTGATGAGAAAACAGGCTGGAATATCTTTTATTTACATCTT
Organism: uncultured Anaerolineaceae bacterium; assembly: GCA_964586385.1. Lineage (GTDB taxonomy): Bacteria > Chloroflexota > Anaerolineae > Anaerolineales > Anaerolineaceae > UBA6170. The sequence goes on along the minus strand of CAZPIM010000012.1, from coordinate 15,019 downwards.
GCCAATCAAAGTTTCCCCAAAAAAGGAACACAATTAAAACAAGGCGAACAAATCGGTTTGCCTTCCTGTGAAGGCGGAACATCTACAGGGACACATGTGCATATCGCCAGAAAATATAATGGAGAATGGATTTTAGCTGGGGGTCCCTTAGCTTTCGATTTTGAAGGATGGAAAGTTGGCTCCGGAAAATCCGCGTATTCAGGTACGTTGGAAAAGAATGGAATCGTGTTAAAAGCATGTGTCTGTTCCGATAAAAGCAGTCAGATCACTGCAAAAGGCTTAATTAAATAACTTGGGAAATGAATGATCGTAATTTTCATTTCCCAAATGTGATAATTTAAAATAAATCTTACTAAGATTCTTTAATAGTTATCGTGTGTTGAATATTTGCGGTTTTGGATAATATTGCCTGCCCCGGACAATATCTTTCCTCAGAAAGTTGAACTGCTTTTTCTACGGCAGTTAATTCAATATTCTTACCAGTAACAATATATTCAATATTCATATCAGAAAATATTTTTGGATGTTGATTGACACGATTAGCATGAACTTTAACTTCAAAACCGGTTACGTTTTGTCGCATTTTTTCTAAGATCGATATCACATCCATAGCAGTGCAGCCTGCCAGGCCAATTGCAAACAGTTCCATTGGGAGAAAACCGTCTTCAAGCCCACCAACTTCTTTTTTCCCTCCAAGAGGAAGTTGATATCCAGAATCTGCGGTTGCAGAAAAGGATAACCCTTTTTGCCAAGTCACTTTCGCATCCATTAATTCCACCTCTTTAAAATTTATGAAACCTGCATTAATATTGCTTTTTCGATTTCAGCCATTAATAATGATTCTGGGGCAGCACCTATTACTTCTCCAGCACCAAGATTGATTACAGTGTGTGGCACGCCAGAGACATTAAATTGTTCAGATAAATCAGAAAATTCCATCGCTTCTACCATTTCACCGATTATCATTTTACTTTCAATTGCCATTTGGTGCGCTAAGATCACTGCATTGGGGCAGTAAGGGCATGTTGGGGTGACAAAAACTTTTAATTCAACCGGTTCAGTCAGCTTGGCTATTTTTTCTTTTACTTCGTCTGACAATCCGGATTCTTGTTTGGACACATTGACCAGACTGACGATCAATGAAGTAAATTCATGTCCAGCTGGAATTCCAAGTATGCGAACACCGTAATCAATGGTTTCACCATCTTTTTCTGTGGTGAGAATTGTCGTTGGCGTATATTGAACAGAATATTTTTCGGTTAATTCTTTGTTTTCATTCCATTCGTATGCCTCGATGGAAATTTTCTCATTAATTCCGGCAATTTCTGTTAACAAAGTTAAAGTGTCACTGCAATATTCACAATTTTGATCATCACTTCCGAAGAAGAGAATTTTCACTGGATGTTTTAATTCCTTAAAAAACTCTTTAACCTGTTCAATTATTTTTTCATCTAAGAACTGTGAAGACATTTTTCTCCTATTAATTTCCCTACGGGAAACGTGTTTTGATTTATCAGGTAAAACAACCAGCCAATGTGTAGCCACAATTTTGACAATAGAGATTTAATAAACCATCGTAATCCATTTTTCCAGTCTTACAGTTTGGACAAGGATTTTCATTATTCGTATCATAGGATTGGGTTGATTCAATCTCAACGATCATTTCTATTAATTTATTATCGTAAGACATATTTAACACAAAGTCACCTGATATTAAGTTAGATGTGGAAACTCATTAAAAGTTACGATTAAAATCAACTTTTAGTAGGTAAAATCTAATTTTTGTTTTCAAATCTACTTTTGTTTGTAATCATTCAGGTTTAATTTAATATAAAGCCGATTTTTCATATCAGAAGATAATTTATCCTGACTTCCTTTATTATGATAAATTTCAATCGTCTTTTTTAAAGTATTGACTACGACCCGGCAATTATTACACTCGCTGAGGTGTTTTTCCAGTTCAATACACAATTCATCATTTAGTGATCCATCTATATAATCTGACATAGAAGAAAGCAAATCTTTACAATGGTTATTATTGTCCATTTCTGCTTTTCTCCTTCATAAACTCTGAAAAATAAATTGATAATTCTTCTCTCAATTTTAACCTTGCTCGCAGAAGTCGGGTTTTTACATTTGATTCAGATATATTTAAAGTTTCTGCCGTATCATGAATGGAGAGACCTTCGATATCTCTTAAGATGAAAACCACTCGCAAGTTTTCCGGTAATAATTTTATGGATCTATCCAGAATTTCATGTGTTTCAGCGGTCATAAAATCATCTTCCGGCAAGCAACACCAATCCAAAATTTGAAAAGCAGGATAAGAATCGCTCTCATTATTATCGATGAAATCGTCTTCAGCTACAGCGACTTCCGGCTTTTGTTTTCGAAGCAACATCAAAGATTCATTCACCGCGATTCTGTACAACCAGGTGGATAATGAAGAACGTTCCTCAAAACCAGGCATAGCACGAAAAGCCTTGATAAAGGTTTCCTGAAGTACATCTTCTGCATCTGCCGGGTTATTTAACATCCTTAGCGCTACCCTATAAATTGAATCGGAATATAAATCAACCAACCGGACAAGTTCGATCTGGTCTCCTCGTTTTATTGCATCTAAGTTTATCGATTTGTCTTCGTGTTCTATCAATTAGATGATTCTCCTGAGAAAAAGTTACGATGTATAGGTAAGTGGCCAGGTGGGTAAAACATCAATATCCAGCGAATCGGTTTTTCCATACACAAATCGATAATACCCGGCAGCAGCTACCATTGCGGCATTATCTGTACAATATTTTAATGGTGGAATGAATACTGGGAATTCTTTTTGACTCATAAACCTTTCCCGTAATGATTGATTAGCTGAAACTCCACCAGCAACGATTATATTTTTTACTTTAAATTCTTTTGCTGCCTGAATTGTTTTTTGGAATAAAATGTCGACGACCGATTCCTGAAAACTGGCAGCCAGATCAAATATTGGCAAAGGTCGTCCGCTTTTTTCCAGATCTCGAACGGTTCTTAATACGGAAGTTTTTACACCACTAAAGGAAAAGTCCCATGAACCTTCCAATTTCGCTCTTGGGAAATTAAATCCATTTTTATTTCCGGTTTGGGCAGCATTTTGGATGGATGGCCCGCCCGGATATGCTAAACCAAATAAGCGTGCAATTTTATCAAATGCTTCACCGGCAGCGTCATCCAATGTCCCGCCAAGCCTTTGATATACTAAATGATCTTTCATGATGATCAATTCTGTATGACCACCTGAAACAAGTAAAGCAAGAATTGGAAATTCTGGTGGTTCGGGTGGATTAGGCGTTTCATCCTGGTATAACCAGGCGGAATAAATATGACTTTCGAGATGATTGACCCCAATTAATGGCAAGCGTTTCCCCAACGCAATACCTTTTGCCATATTCATGCCAACGACAAGAGATCCGGCTAATCCAGGTCCCCTGGTTACTGCAACCGCATCCATATTATCCAGACTCATGTGTGCCTGTTGTAAAGCCATATCTACAATGCTATACACGGTTCGCACGTGTTGGCGCGAAGCCACTTCGGGAAAAACTCCACCGTATTGTTGATGGATTTCGATTTGTGATGCAATCACAGATGATAACAATACCCTTCCGTTTTCCAAAACGGCAGCAGCAGTTTCATCACAAGAGGATTCAATGGCCAATATTCTTACTGGAAGAAAATTCTTTTTTATTGCATTCATATGTTTTTCCTGATCTGGTTAATTTGGCTTAATCTGAACTCAAACCGAAAACGATCAATTTTTCATTGGTAATACAAGGTCATATGGATATTGTGATATTAATTCGATTTTTCCGTCCTGGGTGACAAAATAAGAATCCTCTATACGTATCCCGAATCCATCATCCGGATAATATAAACCGGGTTCAATTGTAAAGACGGATCCACTTGCTAAAACTTCATTGTCACTTGCCGTAACACCACTAAATGGCATCTCGTGAATATTTAATCCCAACCCGTGCCCAACACTGTGAACATAGCCATTTTCCGTACCCGGATGCGAATGAACGGTGGGATGCCCCATATCCTCAAAAAGTTCGCAGGTTCTTTTTTGATATCTTTTGAAGGGTTCATTTATTTTCAACTCACTTACAACTGTATCATATACGGATTTCACCTGATCATATGTTTTTTGTATTTTTTCAGGCGCATAACCAAGACACCAGGTTCTGGTGAAATCGTAATAGTAACCGCCACCAATTTCGCATGGGAAAATATCAAATACAATCGTTTTGCCAAGCTGAATGGTGTCGTTAGGATTACCCTGACTATGTGGTATACCCGCGTCCCGGCCTATAGCAAAAATTGTATCTTCCGGGTTTTCTGCACCTGCTTCTGCCAACCAGAAATTAATTTTCGATTTTACATCACCAATTGTTAAAGGTTGGTTATTTTCTTTTATTAATGTCTCATTCTTTACTGAATGAGACTTAAGAAAATCAGCAACTTTTCCGACAACAGATGTAGTGATTTTTCCCATTCTATGAATACGTTCAATTTCATTTGAATCCTTCGTCATCATGGCAGTCATTATGATGGGATCATTAACGAAACCAACAAAATTTATTTTTGGGGATAATGACTGGACTCTTGAAAAAATTGCAAACTTGCCACTAATATCACAATTCCCATAAAGAGCAATATTCCCTTCGGTAATTCCAGCATCCTTTAACATTTCTAAATAACGAATCGCCTGAAAATCCACTGGATTTCCTTTTGCTAATTTTTTAATTTCTTCATAGGAATATGTATCATATGATTTAGTTTTGTAACCGCTTTTTGCGGCTTCATCACGCTCCATCGATCCATGGAAAAGAATCGGTTCCTGTCCATATTTGATAATTAAATCAGCATTTGTTAAATGTCCACCACCAGTAAGATAGACCATGGGTGGATTATGCTGCCCTGCTCCTGTTATAAGAACGGCGTCAATATTATTTTCTTTCATTAGATCTTGAATAATGCTTTTCATTGTCACTCGCTTTTTAATTTAATTATTATTATTCAGGCAAAATAGTTTTTATCGAAATTAATAGTGATTCTTCTTGCGATGGAAAAACTGTACGTGGATCTAAAAGTACCTGGTCATTTTCGATTCTTGCAATGATTGGTGGGTTTAACTGCCTTGTCTGTTTCAAGAAATGGTCAGGATTTTTCACGGTTAACGAAAGTACAAATGTAGGCAAAGTTTCACCCGGCATACTTCCGCCACCAATCGTTGATCTATTTTCAATAACTTCACCAAAACCCAGAAATTCTTTCCAGCGATTTGCAATGTCAAAAATTTCTTTCGGAGTCTTTGAAATCATTTGCCACACAGGTATCTTAATCTCGGCTTCATTCCGCAAATAATGGATTAATGTGCTGGTTAATCCTGCCAGACAGGTCTTATCAGGTCGAATTGCACGTGCTAAAGGATGTTTCTTAATCTTATCAATCAGATTCTTTCTTCCAAGGATGATTCCAGCCTGAGGACCACCCAGAAGTTTATCTCCTGAAAAAGTAACAATATCCACGCCTGCATTCAGCGATTCATAGACAGTCGGTTCATGTGTCAACCCAAATTTTTCCGTGTCGATTAATGTTCCCGAACCGAGATCGTCTATGACCGGAATTCCGAATTGGTGTGCTAAAGCACAAATCTCTTTTAAGTCAGGTTCGCTGGTGAAACCGGTAATTTTGAAATTGGAATGGTGCGCCCGCATAATCAATGCTGCAGGTTGGTGCAAAGCCTCTTCATAATCCCTCAAATGCACCCGGTTAGTTGTACCGATCTCGATGAGTTTTGCTCCGGATTGTTTCATGACATCGGGGATTCTGAAACCTCCTCCGATTTCAATTAACTGCGTCCTGGAGATGACAACTTTTTTTCGATTTGCTAAAGAACTCAAGATAAGAAGAACAGCACTTGCATTGTTATTGACTATCGTTGCTGACTCAGCCCCGGTTAAATGTGTGAGAATTTCTTCCGCATGGATGGATCTTGATCCGCGTTTTCCCTTTTCTAAGTCATACTCAAGCGTATTATATGAAGATCCAATCGTTTGCATCGATTGGATTGTCTCACTACTTAATGGCGCTCGTCCTAGATTTGTATGCAAGATGACACCGGTAGCATTAATAACCGGTAATAATGTCGGGAAAAAAATCTTTGTCAATTTTGCCTTCGCTTGTTCAAATATAAATATCTTTGAAAAATTGTCTTCTTTTATTTTTGAACGGTTTCGTAAATCATCCAAAACTTGCCTTAATGAAAAAAGAACTTGATCACGGCCATAATCGTGAATAAGTGAAATTGCTTCATCTGAATTCAGCAATGAATCTATCGAAGGAATTCGGCGCAGGTCATTCATCAGTTTCTTGTGCAGGGTGCCAGCGACTACGTTCTGCCATCCGGATCAGGTTCTCAATAATGATAATACCTGTTGCCAGGACCAAAGCTAAAATTGGGTTTAGAACCCTACCTAATTGTAACCAGGCTAACAGATCAAAAAAAATTCCAACCCAAATAGCCTGCCGGATCAGTACGATTGAATTTGCTGGTGGTGAACTCATAAACCGGAGGTTAAAGAAATAGATAATGGGTAGCGAAGTACCACTGAGAGCAATCGTAAATAAAAAGAAAAACCCCCATCGAGGACCTAATAAAGGAGTTGTAAATTGAAACAAAAAGTATAAGCCAACCCAGCCGACTAAAGCTAAAATGATGGATGCTAACAATACATTGGTAAATTTGGGAAACATTTGTTTTTGCGAATCTCCTGTCTAAATTATATCTCAATCATTAAAAAGGTTTACAAGATAACGAAAATATAAAAAATAGATCCTTTGTCCAATTGTTTCTAAGCATAATTTTTGACCTTGGATTGCATTTATGGTAATATTTGAAAAATAGAAACTAAATACTCATCCAGAGAGGTGGAGGGACCGGCCCGTTGAAACCTCGGCAACCACTAAATAGGATGGTGCCAATTCCGGCAGAAGTCAAAAAACGACTTACCTGGAAGATGAGAGCAAACCTGAAAAACAGCCTCTCTTTCAAGAGAGGTGTTTTTTTAGTCAGCACGTATTGTTGGAGAATTCATGCAAAGACGTTATACCAATAGAAAGTTCCTTGACGCAATACAAAACCGTGTAATCGTTTTTGATGGTGCTATGGGGACAAGTTTACAATCGTTGAATTTATCAGCTGCTGATTTCGGTGGCGAAAGAACATCAGGTTGTAATGATTATTTAGTAATCAGTGCTCCGGAAATTATTAAAAAAATCCACCAATCTTTCCTGGAAGTTGGCGTAGATGTTCTCGAAACGGATACATTTCGATCGAACCAATTAACATTGGGTGAATATGGTCTTGGAGACCTGGTATTCGAGATTAATTATCAGGCTGCTAAAATAGCCAGAAATGTCGCAGATGAATTTACGCTAAGCTCGGGTCGTGAAAGATTCGTTGCCGGATCGATGGGACCTTCAGGAAAACTTCCTTCAATGGATGATCCGGAATTGTCGAATATCAGTTTCGAATCATTAGTAGGTATTTTTAAAGAACAATCGATTGGTTTACTTAAAGGTGGTGTTGACCTTTTATTAATAGAAACATCTCAGGATATTCTGGAAGTAAAAGCCGCAATTTTAGGAGCAACAGAAGCTTTTGAAGAGACGGGGATTTTTGTTCCGATTCAAGCACAAGTGACTCTCGATACAACGGGAAGAATGCTTTTAGGAACAGATATCGCGGCAGCATTAACAATTCTTGAATCCTTACCCATCGATGTAATTGGATTAAATTGCTCCACTGGTCCTGAACATATGCGCCAACCAATTCAGTATTTAGGAGAAAATTCTTCCATTCCAGTTTCTTGTATACCAAATGCCGGTTTGCCTTTAAATATTGATGGTGAAGCTGTTTACCCGCTGGATCCGGACACATTTGCTGAAGTCATGGGGGAATTTGTTGAAAAGAATAACATTCGTGTCGTGGGAGGGTGTTGTGGAACGACTCCAGCGCACCTGAAAAAATTAGTTGAAGCTGTTGGGGGAAAAAGTGTAAAAGCCAGACGTGTGCGAAAGGTTTCAAATTTAGCATCAGCAACACAGATTATGAGCATGCAGCAAATCCCTGCGCCATTTTTAATTGGTGAAAGGCTGAATACGCAGGGTAGCAGAAAATTTAAAAATATTATATTGAATGAGGAATACGAGGATGTATTGCTCATTGCCCAACAACAAGTAGATAGTGGAGCGCATGGTCTGGACGTATGTGTTGCATTAACAGAACGTGCTGACGAAGCCGAGACGATGCGTAGAGTAATAAAAAAATTAGCTCCATCCATCAAAGTTCCTTTAGTTATCGACTCAACTGAACTTGACGTTATCGAAACTGCGCTACAAACAGCTCCGGGAAAGTGTTTGATCAATTCAACCAATCTGGAATCCGGACGGGCAAAGGCAGATAAAATCTTTTCGCTCGCCAAAAAATATAATGCGGCAGTCATTGTTCTCACAATCGACGAAACCGGAATGGCAAAAACTGCACAAAGAAAGTTAGAAATAGCACAACGTTTAGTCAATATGGCAGTTCAGGATTTTGGCTTAAGCTCTTCTGATTTGGTAATCGATGCATTAACTTTTACACTTGCAACCGGAGATGAAGAATTTTCACAATCCGCAATCGATACTTTGGAAGGTATAAAACGCATCAAGAAAGAAATTCCTGGTGTGCTCACATCATTAGGTGTAAGTAATGTGTCTTTTGGTCTATCTCCGGCTGCCAGAGCCACTTTAAATAGCGTGATGCTGTATCATGCAGTTCAAGCTGGCCTGGATATGGCTATCGTGAATCCTGCACAAATCACCCCATATTTGGACATAAATCAGGAAGAGATTCAACTGGCAGAAGATCTGATATTCAACCGCAGAAATGACTCATTACAACGGTTGATTAATTATTATTCAGAACATGGAAATTCAGTCGAGGATCGTTCCACGCAGCAGGAAAATCTCTTAAAAACATTCGATGCAAAGCAAAGGCTACATTGGAAAATTTTGCATCGTCATAAAGATGGTGTTGAAAGTGATATTGATGAGTTATTAGGCTTTGAATCGGTACAATCCATTTCGAAAAGAGCGGTAGATATTCTTAATCATGTTTTACTTCCGGCTATGAAAGATGTCGGTGATAAATTTGGTTCCGGTGAGTTGATTTTGCCTTTTGTTTTGCAATCGGCAGAAGTTATGAAAAAATCCGTTGCGTACCTGGAAAATTTTCTGGAGAAGAAAACTGGTTCCAGTAAGGGTTTGATTGTTCTGGCAACTGTTTATGGCGATGTTCATGACATCGGGAAAAATCTAGTAAAAACAATACTTTCCAACAATGGATATGAAGTTATTGATCTGGGTAAGCAAGTCCCGGCAGAAACGATCATATCAGAAGCAGTATCTCGTAATGCAGACGCAATCGGTCTCAGCGCTTTATTGGTAAGCACAAGTAAGCAAATGCCTTTGATTGTAAACGAGTTACAAAGGAGAAACCTTTCGTTGCCTGTTCTTATAGGTGGGGCAGCGATCAACCGGAAATTTGGTAGAAGAATTCTCTTGACCGACTCAAATACTTATTATGGCGGCGGTGTTTTTTATTGTAAAGATGCGTTTGAAGGTCTGGCAATCATGGATCAGATCAGTGAACCGGAAAATAAAAAAGAATTGATCCAAAAAAATCAAATTGATGCAGAAAATGAAATAAATCGATCTACTGCAGAAAAATCAGTTTCTAAACCATCCATTAATAAACCAATAAATTTAAAAAATGATTTTAACATACCAATTCCAAAGTCCTGGGGGATTAAAATCGTAAAAGACATGCCTTTGGAATCCGTTTTTCAACATTTATCCATAAATGAACTTTTTCGTTTATCCTGGGGAGCGAAGAATGCACACGGTGAAGCCTGGGAAAAAATCCAAAAAGATTATCATCTCCGTTTGGAGACAATGAAACGGGAAGCGATAAAGGACAAATGGTTAAAACCTCAGGCAGTTTTTGGTTTCTTTCCGGTACAATCATCCGGGAATTCATTAATTGTCTATGATTGGAAAAGCTTGCCGGAATCGCTGATAAAAATTGAAGAATTTAATTTTCCGAGGCAAGAAGGTGGAGAAAATCTTTGTCTGGCAGATTACTTTGCCTCTGTCGAAAGTGGCTTAATTGATACCATGGCGTTACAAATCGTCACAGTTGGGCAGGATGCCTCCATTCGCTTTGATTCATTCCAGGCCAAAAGTGAATACAGTGAGGGCTATTTCACTCACGGACTGGCTGTACAAACTGCCGAAGCGACGGCTGATTTCCTTCATGACCATATCAGGAGAGAATTAGGAATTGAGCCGGATCGAGGAAAGCGGTACTCATGGGGATATCCCGCAATACCGGAGTTGGAAGATCATCGCAAAGTTTTTGATCTTTTGCCGGTTGAAAAAGAACTTGGTATGTCTTTGACTGTGGCATATCAGCTTTTGCCGGAACAATCCACTGCTGCGATTATTGTTCATCATCCACAAGCAAAGTATTTCAATATTGGGACGAGTCGTATTTCTCAATTAATGAAGGAATAAGGATATGGATTCAAAGAATAAATTCTTAGAAAGAATAAGATCCTCCAAACCGATTCTTTCAGATGGGGCGATGGGAACAAATTTGCATTTAAAGGGGATTAAATTTGACGATTGTTTTGATGTTCTCAACTTAACAAATCCGGCAATCGTGGCTGATATTCACCGTGCCTATATTGATGCTGGTTCCCAGATGATTCAAACGAATACATATGGTGCTAATTGGTACAAATTAAAGCAATATGGACTCGAAGACAAGGTTCATGAAATCAACACAGCTGGCGTCGAATTAGTTCGCCGTGTTGCAATGGCGAGTTTTAAAGATGTATTGATTGCAGGTGATGTTGGACCACTTGGGGTACGGTTAGCACCGTTTGGAAAAGTACAACTTGAAGAAGCAAGAAAAGTGTTTACAGAACAGATTTCGGCATTATTAGAATCCAAAGTTGATTTGATAATTATCGAGACGATGACGGATTTTTATGAAGTTAATGAAGCAATTCAAGCTTCGCGGTCTGTAGACCCAAGTGTCCCGATTATTGCTTCTATGACCTTTACACGCGATGATCGGACTCTTTTAGGAGATTCTCCGGAAAAGGTAGCCCAAAGTATTTTCAAAGCTGGTGCAGATGTTATTGGAATCAATTGTTCTGGCGGACCATTGCAATTATTAAGAATATTGAAAAAAATGAAAAGTGTTGTACCGCAAGCAATCTACTCAGTCATGCCGAATGCAGGCTGGCCGGAACAACAGGATGGTCGAATCATGTATCCTGCTGGTCCGGAATATTTTGGTGATTATGCCGTTGCATTCTGGCAGGCTGGTGCCATGGTGGTCGGCGGTTGCTGTGGAACCACACCACAACATATTGCTTCGATGAGCAAAGTAATAAACAATAGCAATTTGTCAGATGTGGCCATAAATCTGGAGTTTCCTTTAGAAAAAGAATCACCGGATTCTCTTGAAATAGATGACCAGTCTGATATGTCAAAGAAGTTATCCAAAGGTGAGTTCGTCATATCTGTAGAAATGGATCCCCCGCGTGGATTGAGTACAAAGAAATTATTAGCAGGTGCGAGTTTGCTGATTGATTCAGGAGCTGATGTTATTAATGTTGCTGATAGTCCAATGGCAAGAATGCGTATGAGCCCCTGGGCAGTTTGCAGTTTAATTCAAAATTACTTGCATACAGAAACGGTATTGCATTTTCCCACTCGTGGTAGAAACCTCTTGCGTGTTCAAGGTGATCTGCTGGCAGCACATGCACTTGGAATTCGAAATGTTTTTGTTGTGATGGGTGACCCAACTTCGATTGGCGACTATCCGGAAGCTAACGATGATTTTGATTTGGTACCTTCCGGATTAATAAAGTTAATAAAACAATCCTTTAATATTGGCCTGGATCATGCAGGATCTGAAATAGGTCAGCCGACATCATTTTTCGTAGGTGCAGCATTGAATCTAAATGCTATACACATAGAAAATGAATCAAAGAATTTATCCAGAAAAATTCATTCAGGTGCAGATTTTTTCCTTACTCAACCAATTTTCGATTGTAAACATGCCAAAGAATCCATAAAAATGATGCGTGAAAGTGCTGGGGAATCTAAAATCAATATTTTGGTAGGAATATTACCCTTGGTGACTGATCGGCATGCAAATTTCCTGCATCATGAAGTGCCCGGAATTTCCATTCCGGATCAAACTATGCAAAGAATGCAGAAAGCTGGTGGTCTTGCCGCACAAACTGGAATAAAAATAGCTGTAGAATTAATTCAGGAATTGAAAGATGATGTTGAAGGTATCTATCTCATGCCGGCATTTAACAGGTTTGATTATGCCGCAGAAATTGTAGAAGCCGTAAAAAAGAATTGAATTAATTAGAAGTTTGCAATTATTTTTGATAATTTTATTGTCGTAATGGTAGGGATTATGCGTGTTTTGGTGATTTCCGATATTCATGCAAATTTGGATGCGCTTCAATCGGTCTTTGAGGATGCAGGCAATGTTGATCAGGTTTGGTGTCTTGGAGATTTGGTGGGTTATGGACCTGAACCAAATGAATGCGTTGATTTAATAAAATCCTTGCCAGACATCATTTGTATTAAAGGTAATCACGATGTGGCTGCTTTAGGTGAAATTGATATCAGGTTATTTAATAATGAGGCCAAAGAATCAATGATGTGGCATCAATCAAAAATAACAGCTGAAAACAAAAATTATTTGAAAAATTTACCAGAGAAGTATGAGTCTGAATTAGTAACTTTGGCACATGGCAGCCCAAGAAACCCGATTTGGGAATACATTTTAGATCCATATGTTGCCAGAGTGAATTATGAATTCTTTAAAAATGGTTTCTGTCTGGTAGGACATTCACATCAACCGATAATCAGTTCCTGGAATGCTAGCGATGGGGTATTGGAATGGGGATCTCCTCAACCGGGATCAACGATAACATTACATAATCGCATGATTATTAATCCTGGTTCTGTTGGTCAACCAAGGGATAGTGATTCGCGGGCAGCATACGGTATATTTAACACGGAAACACTCAAATTTGAATTTCATCGCGTCATTTACAATATTAGTTCTGTTCAAAGCAAAATAATTAACAAGGGACTTCCTTTCAGACATGCGCAGAGATTAAGTGGCGGGTGGTAAAAATTCTCAATATTTAAACGAAAAATTCTAATATGGAACAATGATTGAGGATTCTGCGTCTCTATTGAAAGAGTTTATGTGAAGTGAAAGATGGAGGAAAAAATGAAGATCAAGATCCTGAGTTGCTTTTTATTGGTTTTATTCGTTTTATCGGCTTGTTCACCCGCCAAGTCTTCTCAGACAGATTCAATGGAATATATTATGCCAGCAGAAGCTCCCGCCGCAGGTGCTCCTGAGATGTCAAGAGACGTATACATGGAGGAATCTACATCCAATATTGCCGGTCAGGGAGATGTCAGTCCGGCTGAAGTTACCCGGATTGTCATTCGGAATGCTGACCTCTCTATTGTAGTAGATGAGCCGAATGATGCAATGGGGTACATCAGTCAAATGGCAGAACGCATGGGCGGATATGTTGTCAGTTCCAATCTTTGGAAATCAATGAACTATAACGGTATGGAAATTCCTGAAGCCAGTATCAATGTGCGCGTGCCATCAAATTTACTCAATCAAGCCATAGATGAGATCAAAAACCTTGTCAAAGATAAAGACGTTGATATTTTGAGTGAAAATGTGTCCGGCCAGGATGTTACCAAAGAATATACCGACCTCAATTCACGATTAAAAAACCTGGAAGATGCTGAAGAACAATTGCGCAAAATCCTTGATGAAGCCAATAAAACAGAAGATGTTTTAAATGTTTTCAATCAATTAACTTATTATCGCGAACAGATTGAAGTGACAAAAGGTCAAATCAAATATTATGAAGAGGCATCCACACTTTCTTCAATCAATGTCCGTATTCAAGCACATGAAGCAGTAAATCCGATCACAGTTGCAGGTTGGAAACCTTCAGTGACAGTGAGTAAAGCTTTACAAGCACTGGTCAATGCACTACAGGTAATCGTTGATGCGCTGATTTGGATTGTTTTGACTATACTGCCTGTCTTATTGATCATTTTCCTTCCACTTTATTTGGTCTTCCTGCTGATCCGATCTGCAGTTCGGAAATCAAATCGAAATAAAAAAGAAAGAAAAATGAAAGAGCAATTGGATAGTACGAATCAAGATAAATAATGAAATAAATTAAGAAAATCCACCAGTTTTCATAGACTGGTGGATTTTTATTTTAAGTTTCCGTTTTCTAAAAAGTAACTTCAAAATTCAACGATTGATCAAATGAAACCCGAATTTCAAAGACATTGTCAGGTAATGTTACCCAATCTGTCTGGGCACCATTAGCCATTACTGATTTAGGTATATCCGGTAAGTACAGAAAGATAGATCCTTCCGTTTGTCTATTTAGCATCAGTTGAAATTGCAAATTGTTATTTTCATAATGCCAGCTTGAAATTTCCAATCCCATTGAAATATGTAAATCTGATCCCAGGTAGGTAGGATTTTGAGTTACTTGCCTCAATCCAAGTAGGACCACACCATGTGAAGGCACTTTAGGAATTTGGACAGGGTTGCCCGCTTTGATTAAATAAACTTTTTGATCCCAAAAAGAAAATGCCCAATAATCCACTTTTGGAAGGTTAAAGTCTGCAATCAGTACAAATATTTCTCTTTCATTTTCCTTCCAATTAAATCTTGCTAAAACGTTCCATTCCCCGGAATTGTTTCTTAGGTCGAGCCGAATATTATGGGGTGTCGTTTTATCAAGCCAATCCATGACAAAGGCTCGTTTTCCTATTACAGGGA
>CAZPIM010000011.1:48537-52482 GCA_964586385.1 uncultured Anaerolineaceae bacterium | reverse complement strand
CCGATAAAGAATATGGTTATGGAAATCGAGAAGTCGAACTGGATCCTGAAGCCAAAAACCACCTATTAAGTGTTAGTGGTGGTGATGCCAGAAACCTATTAAATGCATTAGAGCTTGCAGTAGAAACTACAATACCTGATAAATCCGGAAAAATCCGCATTACAGTATTCGATGCACAACAATCGATTCAAAAAAGAGCCATCTTATATGATAAAAATGGGGATGCCCATTATGACACGATTTCAGCTTTTATAAAATCGGTTCGTGGATCAGACCCGGATGCGGCTTTATATTGGATGGTAAAAATGTTAGCTGCAGGCGAAGATCCCCGTTTTATTTTACGGCGGCTTATTGTTTTAGCCAGTGAAGATATCGGTTTAGCTGACCCGCAAGCGATGGTTGTCGCCAGTTCTGCCGCATCTGCCTATGAATACATCGGTTTGCCGGAAGGGATTTACCCGATAGCGGAGGCAACTCTTTATCTTGCGACTGCACCAAAATCGAATTCCGTTGGTGCTTTCCATTCCGTCCAAAAATTAATGGAAGAAGAAGGTATGGGGCAGGTCCCGATACATTTAATGGACAGCAGTCGTGACTCCAAAGGTTTTGGGCATGGAGCAGGTTATCTTTATCCACATAGTTTTCAGGATCATTTTGTTCCGCAACAATATTTACCGGATCATTTATTGGGGAAAAACTTTTATAAACCCTCTGACCAGGGATTTGAAGAACAAATTGCCCGTCGCGTTGAACAATGGCGTAAGGACCAAGCTGAGGGACTTCAAAAAAAAGCAAAGGAATCGAAGAATGACAACCGTCCTTCTAATTCGTCACGGATTAAATGATTGGGTAGGGAAAAGACTGGCTGGCAGAACTCCGGATGTTCACTTGAATGAACATGGACGAAACCAGGCACAAACGATTGTTTCAGTTCTAAATGAATTGCCTATTAAATCGATTTATAGCAGTCCATTGGAACGGGCGGTCGAGACAGCACAACCATTAGCATTATCTAAGTCTTTGCATGTTATTTGCAATGAGAATTTACAGGAGATAGATTTTGGTGATTGGCAGGGGAAAACGATAAAACAATTAAGGAAGTTAAAATTATGGAAACTTGTCCATCAAGAACCACAGAAATTTCGATTTCCAGGTGGAGAATCATTCGTGGAAGCACAAATTAGATTGACCTCTGTAATCGAAACATATCTTTCTGCCCATCAGGAAGATGAAATCGTGGCTTGTTTTAGCCATTCCGATTCCATTCGCCTTATATTGGCAAATTATCTTGGTTTGCCATTGCAAAATTTTCATAAAATCGCGGTAGACACTGCATCCATTAGTGTTTTATTTCGCAAAAATGGAGAGAATTTCGTACCTTATATTAATCAAATCATCGATAAACCATTTGGAAATATCTTCAAGAAAAATTGATTTTTTCAAATAATATCCCAATCAAATTATCGTTTTGTTTTAACTCGATTATTGGGATTTATACTTAATAGTGTAACTTTTTATTGGTTTCTGAATCAAATCAACTGACCTATTTCACAAGAAAGTCAAAAATTCAAAGGAAAAATTGAACGACCTGCAGGTAGAAAAAAGAAACAAAATAGATAGAAACAAGATAAACCGACAATGGAAAATATTTATCGGCATTGGCACACTTCTGCTTGTTTTGGCTGTTTTCTCTTATCTTGAACAATTGCAAGCTCACGGAATCCATATCCCACAAATTGGTGAAAAAATCAATAACATCTCATTGACCAGCTCAGATGGAAATATTGTAAATTTTTCTGATTATCGTGGGAAAGTATTGTTAATCAATAGCTGGGCAACCTGGTGCCCTCCATGCAAAGCGGAAATGCCAACACTTGAGACCTACTACCAAAATAACAAAGAGGCTGGGTTTGAGATTCTCGCCATAAATGCAGGTGAATCGAAAGAAGTAGCATCAAAATTCAAACAATATAATGGTATCACTTTCCCAATCATGTTGGATACGAATGGTGACATAATTGAAGCATTGGGGATCACCGGACTTCCAACTTCCATACTGGTAAACCGCGACGGTATTGTGGAACACATTCATGTCGGTATGTTTTTTGAAAATGATCTGGAATCCATCATCAGCCCGGTCATCAACGAGAAATAACAGAATATAAATTTTTTGCTTTGAATCACATAGTCGGGGAAAAATTTGAAACAGAATTTATATAGGTTATTGAAAGGTTATTTATTGTTTCTATTTGGATTCAGGAGAGGAAGATTTATTTGAATCAGGATTGATCTTGTTTATCCTTGATTTTTTTTGCCAACCAACCTAATCCGCTTATGATAAAAAAAGGCAGCAATAAAAGAAGTGCCCCACCAATTAATATCGGAAGCGCTAAAATCAATGCACTTGCGCCATAAACGAGGAAGATGACAAATCCCCCGACAATTATGAGGAAAGCAATGATAATGAATAAATACAGTCGATCTTCCTGTGATTTTGATAACGGTTGTTTTTGTTTTTTCATAATGGTTTTTTAAATTATTCAAATTATTAATTTTCTATCATCATACCATCATATGATTTTGAACCAAATCTTACCAATCCTGAAAACGTGTCAAATTGGAAGACAAAAGGCTTTGGCATAAATGAATACGCTCATTAAAAAAATAATAGTCAAAGTATTTATTTAGTAACAAAAATACTCTTTTCAAGAGGTCTGAATCGGGTTTTTATGCCTTTTGCTTTTTTTTGTGAGCACACAAGACCCGAATCCTGAACTAATGGAACAAAAAGCCTCTGCTCTACCATTGGGCTACGCACATAATCAACAGAATTGTGTTTTTTATAGATATATGCATTAATTATTCAATAGTCCTTTGAAAATGGCTTTGTTCATCTTTATATTTTTGTTTTTAATTTTGTTTTCGCCAAATAAAAATCATTTGGCGAGGAAAACCTGATTTTTCAATGGAAAAATTTATTGTTCAAATCTGGAGATATGCTCATCCCATTTTTACAAACAGATGATGTAAATACCCATCACGTTGGAATATGTGTTGACTGTTTACTTCATCCAGTTTATCACCATCTATGATTTGTATATTGCCGTTATTCAAGAAAATTTCAATACAAGGTTTGTTTGAAATTTGCACCAAGATTGGAACATTACAGATTGTAAACATCATGCTTCCCGATGGCAATTCGATCTCCTGTGTTAGAGAATTCACATCCATGTAATATACCTTCATTGGCTCAGTAAGAAGTTCACTATGGTCAAAAAGTAGAGAATTGAAGCTCAAACAACCATTATTAATTACCAGCCCTACTTCGGCAAGTCTAGTTATAATTTCTTCTTTAACCAATCCTGTCATACCAGGTTGTTTAGCCCCTTGCCCTTTTGGAGTATGCGAATAAGGATCTGTAGGAAATGCGCCAAATTCGATTGGAGATTTATATAATCCAAGACCAGCTCGAATATCCTGATATTTGCCAATTAACCCGGATATGGAATCGGTTAACTGATATTTCAAAGCTGTTTCCTGGACAGCCAGCAACAGTTTTGAAACCATGTGCCAGTAAACACTGCCAAGACCTTCGTAAGCGAAAAATTTTCCTGACCGTCCTGTAAACTCAGCATGGTGGAATACATCCTCAAATAAATCTGCAATTTTTTCTTTTTCTTCAACAATCAGTTCTGTCAACTCTGGTTGTTTTGCAAGTTCTTCCAAAACCTTGTTCACATCTTTGGCGTTGTGTAGATGGCCACCAAAATGATACTTACCATCCAGATCCCGAACGAGTAGTTTTTTATCTTGCATTTCATCCAGAATTGCCGGAAGGCGCAACTTTGCTATTTTTTCATTCGATATCGTGTTTTTGGAAAGAAAACCCAGTTGGGGTTTATCCGGATATAAAATGTAAGTGTTTTGCTCAGCGCGATAAAGAGA
>CAZPIM010000011.1:0-48437 GCA_964586385.1 uncultured Anaerolineaceae bacterium | reverse complement strand
CCCAGGGTAACAACTGACAAACCCTTACCAACCAGAGCATTGTTTGCATCATTCCACTCTGGTCTTTGGGTATTCATCCAAATTCCTCCCTCTGGAACAAAATTGACAAGTTTTGCTAGAAGCAAAATGAGTAATTTTTCACCAAGAGAACGATGTAGTACTTGACCATCTTGTTCCAAAAGGAGTTTCCCATCGGTACCAAATGCTTTCACCCTTTTTTTAATTTCTTTTTCAACCTCATCATCAAAAAGGATAGTATTATATGGGTCTTCTAGTAGATCTGAATAAGGTTTAATGCGGTAAGGAACATTTGCAAAACTATGAATGGGAATTTCAAGGAAAGAGTTTAATCGACCAGGATGTACTCTTGCGCTAATTTCCATTAGCTTCAACAAATAAATAATCTGATGATCACTCCAATATCCGATGTTAGCCCATGGGTTACCTGGTTCCGGGATTTCCCAATCCAAACCTGATCTCGAAATCCTATAAGGATTGTAACCATCGGTCGTGGTTGCGCTGAGAAAGGTAAAAATCATTCCTTCCACATATTCAGGGAAGGAATATGCTAAAGCTTCCCAATTCTGAAAAATGTCTCGCCAATTCCCTTCATAATTTAATCGTGCAGATCCATCTGGTTTTTTTAGGTTGATCGTAAACTTATTCCAAGGCCGACTCGGGTCTCCGTGTCGACGACTGAAGATCAATGGTAAATAAATATAGCTCAACCGGGTGAGATCGGCTGAACCAAGTGTGTTCACCCGGGCATGTAAATCCATAACTTGGATTTTTCTTGGTAAGGTTTCAAAAAACTCAGTGTTAGTTTTAAACAAATTATGATGGTGGATGGAAACAAACTCAGAAAAATCAGAACTATCAATCCAATTTTGATCAGCAAAGGTACCACCTCGCATCACATTAAACATCACATTCGAAAAATGATGTGATGTTCGAAGAGTATTGGCACTGAATTGTATACCATCGGAACTGGCAACAATCAGTTCCAATTGGCGTAAGTTCGCTTTAATGTCTTGCTCAATTTCAAAGCTCAGATCAGTTGTTTTTTTTCTGAGATGATAGATCAATTTAACAACATCTGCACTGTCTTGATTAACATCTGACACGATGTACCAGGTTGATTCGCTGCCTGGTAATAAGTCTGTTTTGGCAAGGATAAAATAGGCACAACGACGACCACACACATCTGCTTCAGGTGATATCTTATTCCCATCCCGAAATTTATCTAACTGTTTGGAAGAGAGTAAGTGATTGACCTGGTCTAATCCTACCTGAAAAACCGTCGTTGCCAGTAATGATTCACTCGGTTCAGCCAAATCAGTCAAAGTAGAGTTTAAAGTAAAAATACCCAAACCAGTTTCTAAATTTAATTCACTACGTTTATAGGCATCCAATAAGCAACTAAAGGTATTCTGCGTATCTGAGGAAATATTAGCGGGAAGAATGTTCTGCAATCCATCTAATAATTCAACTTGTATAGAAGAACCCGAGGTGTTTGTGTTTTGAAGAGAAGAAGTTTTCACAAACCCAAATTTTTCACCAGTGCGCCAGGAATATCGAAAAATTAACTCCAAACTTTTGTTGTATTCTTCAAAAATTACCGTAGTACCAGGCACATTTTTATAAATATTTCTTTCTATCAGGTACATTCCATATTGGCGTGTAGAAAATGGTTCCCATAACCAGGTTTTATTGTCACGGTGAATTCTTAAAATGGTCTTGCTCCCAGTATTATCATAACTGTCATTTATTTTATCTTCCGTGTAATAAGGGAATAAAGCCTGTTCGGAATTAACACGGCCAGCAGATAATCCACCTATTGAAGAGACAAACAACCAATGATTGGAACTGCTTGTAATGCTCATAAAAAATGGAGGAATTGCATCATAATTTTGAATTTGGTAAAATAATTCTCCTGATAAAGATAGCATTTTACCCTTGGCTACTTTAGTTATTATTGTAGGATTATTAATCCCAATCGAATTTTTCTTTTCATCGTGTTCCATAAGCCTTACTCCAATACGCTTAAAAGCATCAGTGATTTAGTATAATCCTGATCAAAAATAAATTGTTCAATTATTTTATTACTAATTTGTTGGTTGAGAAACACGCACAAAATTAATTAAATATTGAGTCGGAAAGACTGTGCTTGGATGAATCAATCCTCCAAGAGTTCCACCAACAGCAAGATTTATGAAAATAAATAACGGTTGCTCAAAAGGCCATTGCCGTTCTCCAACATCTTCTCGTGTTACTGTATGATATTTTTCTCCATCAAAGAACCAGCTTATTTCATCTTCATCCCATACAATTGTTTATAAATGAAAATCATCGGCAATATTACATGTCTGACGATTCCACTTGGTAAATCCCAATGCACCTGAATAGCCTGATCCATGTAGTGTGCCCATTATTACTGTTGGATCTTTGCCCACGTATTCCATGATATTTATTTCTCCGCAGTCAAGCCAACCAACTTGTGGAAAATTGGAATCCAACATCCAAAACGCAAGCCAAAAACCTGCTCCCTCTGGCACCTGAATACGTGCTTTGATACAGCCATATTGAAAAGTTTGTATGCTTTGGGTTTTCATACGGGCTGAAGTGAATTCAATCTTCAGCATCACAGTTTTCAGAGTGAAAATTTCCGGGTAGATTATCAGTTCATTAGACTAAATCACATACCTAGACTGCTCAGCATTTCGCGTCCTTTATTTCCGAAGGACCCCCTGGCGTTTGCCATCCCCTTTTCAAAAACACAAAACCTAAGAGTATTCAAATAGGTGAACTAGATTACTAATCCACCCGAGAGTATCCAAACCATTAGCATTTTAAATAAAAAGTGAGCGCGCAGGGGCTCGAACCCTGAACCAATGGCTTAAAAGGCCACTGCTCTACCATTGAGCTACGCGCCCAAAGAACGTCCGTTATTCTATCACTATCAATTAATGTCGTCAACCTTCTTGATAAATTTTTCTCCATAAGATGTGACTGACTCTTATTTGCAAATTGATCATTATTGTTTTAAACTAATCATATCTTTTTTCAATCATGAGGAGATGATCCCGATGGATTTGGAACATAATACTTTCTTGCGTGACAGATACCGGGTTTTGGAAAAACTTGGTAAAGGTGGTATGGGTGCTGTTTATTTAGCCCAGGACACCGTTTTACAGACGAATGTTGCTGTAAAAGTAAATCAGAATCCTAGAATTGAAGGAAGAGAACAATTTCTTCATGAAGCCCGGCTTTTGGCAAGTTTACGGCACCCAAATCTACCCAGAGTTAGCGATTATTTTGTTATCGATGACAGCCAATTTCTTGTTATGGATTATGTTCCGGGAGATGACCTTGGAACAATTGTTCATAAAGAAGGATTGCAGCCGGTCGACAAAGTATTGTATTGGGCGCGTCAACTTGGGAACGCTTTACAATTTCTCCATTCACAAAATCCACCCGTTGTCCACCGTGATATCAAACCAGCCAATATCAAGATCACACCACGCGGTGAAGTAATGCTGGTCGACTTTGGCATTGCCAAATCTGCTGAAGTCTCACAAGAAACCTCCACTGGCGCACGCGGTTTGACACCCGGATACTCACCTCCGGAACAATATGGGACAGCCAGAACAGGTCCTTATTCAGACCAATATAGTTTTGCTGCCATGCTTTATAACCTCCTGACCAATCAAAAACCAATTGATTCAGTTGAGCGATTATTAGGACAAAAAGTCCTGGTACCAATCAATGAAATAAATCCGGATGTACCCTTACCTACGCAAATTGCAATCGAAAAAGCTTTATCTGTTCGCCCTGAAGAGAGATATGGCAGCATAGCTGAATTTGTTGATGCTTTGGGAGCAACCGGAGCGTACCTGGGTGATGCAACGCAAGTACGACCAGGTAAACCAATGCAATCCACATCCCCACAAGCACTAAATTTTGAATCAACCCGGGTAGCGGTTGGGCAAACGCCATCACAACCGATTTCTCGACCTCCATCCCAGCCACCTTCCCAGCCACCTTCCCAACCACCTTCCCAGCCACCTTTTCAACCTCCATCGCAACCTTCATTCCCTCCACCTCCACCACCGATGGCGTATGCGGCAATTCCTTCCCAACCGATTTCGGAACCATTACCAAATGCAAAATCAAAAAAATGGATGATCCCAGTTGGTATTCTTTTACTAGCGGTCGTGCTAATTGGTGGTATTTTATTGGTGATGAATATCATCAATAAAGTCCAGACACCTGTTTCCAAAACAGAATTACCTGTTGTATTAAACATCACTGATACCATCGAAGTTCAATCAACAAACACAATTGCACCGACAGATACAGATATTCCGGTTCCGACTGAAACGGAAACGCCAATCCCAAGTGTCACACCTACCGAAGATTTAGGACCAACAGCAACGCCAACACCGATATTGGAGGTGCTCGGTCGGGGTGGAATCGTTGCGTATGTCAGCGATGAGACCGATGGGGTTTTCCAGGTGTGGACAATGAAAATATATACGGATTTGGATGGTAATTTAATTGCTGGAGATAAAAAACAAATAACGTACGATCCCGGGAACAAGGATTATCCAGCCTGGTCACCAGATGGCAAACGAATTGTCTATTCTGTGGATAGTGGTGATGCGACCAATAAGTTTGACCTTTGGACAATGGATCCTGATGGTAAAAACCAAACCAACATTTTGACCATTCCTGGCAATGATACAAAAGCTGCCTGGTCACCCGATGGTCAATGGATCGTTTTTCAAACGGACAACCGGATTGACAGTGTTTTACAGTTGATGGTCGTTCATCCAGACGGATCTGGTTTAAAACGTATCAGCACCGATAAGCAGGAATTTTCACCTGAATGGTCTCCAAGAATGGATAAATTGGTATACGTTTTATCCGCATCCAATGCCCGTTATCTCTGGATCAGAGATCCGAACAATGATTTTGTTGACACAGAACAAACCATGGACTTTGGCAGATTGAAATATTTTGATGACCCGGCTTGGTCACCAAATGGGGAATGGATTGCTTATACAAAGGTGGAGGGAAGGACACAGGATATTTTCCTGAATCGAACCTCATCATTTGGCTTGGAAGTAAAACGATTAACGAATACGACTTTTGATGTATATCCTGCCTGGTCATCTGATTCTGAATGGATTTTATTTAATTCAAATCGGGATGGCAACCAGGAAATATACATTATGAATATTTCTGGAACACAACAAACAAATCTTACGAACACAGAAAACGCATCCGAGATGCATGCCGCCTGGCAAATAAACTAGGAATTAAAGCGATCCTTATTCATATTTGTTAAGTATTTCAAGATTTAACCTTATTTATAATGTTTTGATATTTTTCATAACCAAGAAGGTAAAGCAATTCTTCTTCAAATGTGACTAAAAGAGAATTTTTTTCCTGAGAAAAACGTAGGCAGGAACCTTTTTCATTTACTAATAATTCTGTTTCATCCAATGTTATTCTGCCATTATCGTCAAGATCCAAAGGATGCAAGATGCAATAAAATGGTTTGAGACTCCATTTATGTAGCTTCAATTCTTCTGCTAATACCTGTAAAACACATTTGTGATCATCATTCAAAAAAACACATGATGTACCACCATAGTGCGTAGAATTTTTTATGACTCTCGTATGTATAACCTGACCACCTTCAATAAATGGATCAGATTCAATTTTTTTCTCAAACCAATCCTGTGAATTTCTTAAATTATCAGGCAATAATTTCTTAATTAATTCCTCATGTTGAAGAATTGCATCTTTTTCCTGTAATCCTAACCAAACACCATACAAACAACATGCCCCCTGGCAATCATGCAATTGGCATCGCTGCATATTCTCGGATTTTAACAATCTAGAATTTAACTCAAAATTCATTTTCATCTTCCGAATTTTAACATGTATGCAATGAGAATAATGGAAATACTATTTACATTGCAGAAATCCGCAAGAACTTAAGGTAAAATTTAATAATCTTTTATGACAAAATCCGGTTCTAAGAAGGGTTTTTATGGACAACAAATTAGATCATTTGAAACAAATTCTGGGTAAAGTCTCTGACTTTAATTATGCAATTGCGGTTTTGGACTGGGATCAACAAGTAAATATGCCTGAAGAAGGGGATCTTGAACGCGGTGAACAAATAAGCACACTTCAGGAAGCAGCCCATAATTTATTCGTTTCCGATGAGGTTGGTCAATTATTGACTGACCTACTTTCAGATTCATCCGATTTGGATCCGGATTCTGATGAAGCGAGATTAATAAAAGTTACAAAAAGAGAATTCGACAAAGAAACAAAAATACCAATTCAATTAATCATGGAATTGTCTCAAACCACGACGATGGCACACAATGCCTGGGTTAAAGCCAAAACAAATAATGATTTTAAATCCTTTCAACCTCATTT
This sequence comes from uncultured Anaerolineaceae bacterium, assembly GCA_964586385.1. Taxonomy (GTDB): domain Bacteria; phylum Chloroflexota; class Anaerolineae; order Anaerolineales; family Anaerolineaceae; genus UBA6170. The sequence continues at coordinate 41,978 of CAZPIM010000011.1, read as the reverse complement.
AGGTAAAATAATCGAGTTAACAAGAAATAAAGCCGAATGTTTCAAACCTTACGATCACATTTATGATGCCTTGCTTGATGATTACGAAGCTGGAATGAAAACTGCCGATGTAAGAAAAATATTTTCCGATATCCGACCTCAACAAGTTGCGCTAATTAAAAATATAAAAGAGCACAATCCTATTGATGATTCTTTTCTGAAAGTCAATTTTGAAAAATCGAAACAATGGCAATTTGGCGTGGATGTAGCAAGAGCGTTCGGACTGGATTGGAAAAAGAGCAGACAGGATATTTCTGCACATCCGTTTACTACCTCATTCGGGCAAAAAGATGTCAGGATCACGACAAATATTAACGAACATTTACCCACCTCCGCATTGTTCAGCACAATGCATGAAACCGGTCATGCACTTTATGAATTAGGTTTTAATTCAAATCACAGAAGGACTCCTTTAAACAACGCCGCTTCATTTGCCTTTCACGAATCCCAATCCAGATTATGGGAAAATCTCGTCGGTCGTTCAAAATATTTCTGGATCCATTTTTTCCCAAAATTTAAGAACCTGTTTTCTGATCAATTAACCGGGATTGATTTAGAAACATTCTATAAAGCGATCAACAAAGTTGAACCTTCATTCATTCGAACAGAAGCTGATGAAGCAACCTACAATTTACATGTAATGTTAAGATTTGAGCTTGAACTGGCATTATTTGAAGGGAATTTACGAGTAGAACAACTTCCAGAAGCCTGGAACGATCATATGCAAGAATATCTGGGTCTAGTTCCACCGAATGATTCGCTTGGAGTTCTTCAGGATGTCCATTGGTCCGCCGGATTGTTTGGATATTTTCCAACATATGCAATCGGAAATTTAATCTCCTTACAATTATGGGAAAAGATTCACAAAGACATACCTGAGATCGATGATAGAATATCCAATGGTGAGTTTTTAGAATTGTTAGAATGGCTGCGTAGTAATGTTCACGTTCATGGAGCCAAGTACGAATCTCAAGAGCTAATTCAAAAAATAACAGGTTCAAAAATTGACGCAACGCCTTATATCCATTATTTAAAAACAAAATATAATGATATATATAATTAGATTATTCAGGAAACAAGGGGGTAGAATTTGGTGCTAAATTATGGTACGTGAATTGCACCGGTTTTATCGAATACTATGACGAAGATTCTATTTATTGATGACGATATGCATACGCTGGCTTTGATGGAAAAAGAGGCTGAAATTTTAGGCTACCAACCGATTGTGTGTCCAAATTCGGGTGATGCAATTCAATATGCTGTCATTTTTAACCCCGATTTAATTTTGATTGATATTAATATGCAAGAGTTTAACGGGTTTGAGATTGTTAAACAAATCAGAAACTATGAGCAAATTTCACATATTCCTGTGCTGATTCTTTCTGCTGGAGATCAAGAAATCGAGGGGGGTAAATCTCTTGATGCTGGTGCAAATGGCTTTTTATCGAAGCCATTAACACTTTCCGCTTTGGAATCTGCCGTCAAATTGTACGTAAACCACAAAATTAATTCTCAATGAAATTTGGTGTAATTCTTCCAAATTTTGGAGCATCTGCAACTAGAATGGCGATTCAGGACAGCTTAATTGTTGCTGAAAAGCTTGGATTCGACTCAGCCTGGTTGACAGACCATATTGCCTTACCGAAAGATGAGTCATCCGGATTTGAAAATATTTTCGAGTCCATAACCACAATGTCGTATTTGGCTGGCCAAACCAGAACTATAAAATTGGGTCTTTCCGCATTGGTATTACCCCAAAGAAATCCAGTGGAAATTGCAAAATCGATTGCAACAGTTGATGTTCTTTCCGGTGGTCGGACAATTATCGCTACAGGTATCGGATGGTCCAAAGGTGAATACGAGAATTTAGGTTCCAATTTTCAAAATCGTTCGCAAAGGATGTCAGAATATATTCGAATTCTTAGAACACTTTGGCGTGGACAATCAAATGTTAGTTTTTCAGGAAAATATTTCAAATTTTCAAACCTCTCTTTTTCTCCGGCAACAATACAACCGGGTGGACCACCATTATGGCTTGCAGGAAATTCTATTTTTGCACTCAAGCGAGCAGTCTTTCTGGCAGATGGTTGGCATCCCCAAGGAACTTCTCCTGAAAATATTGGATCTTTGATCAATCAGGTAAAGCCTATGATCAAAGACCGACCGTTCACAATTGCCATTCGGTTTCAATTGTCTTTCGAATCCAATCAATCACAACCAGGCATTCTCTCCGGAAAACCAGAAGAAATAATGGAATTGTTAAATTGTTATAAAATGATTGGTATGAATTATGCTGTTATTGAGTTTGTTGCAAATTCACAAATCGAACGGGAAAGAATTATGAAAAAATTTGCGACAGAAATTCTGCCAAATTTTAATTAAGCTATGAAACAATTATTTTTAGGAAAAAAGGAAATCAATATTATTCAAGTCATGAGCATATCGATCGTGCTTTTGATTTTAGGTTGTCAACCGCAATTTTCACCAACAGTTACAAGAACTTCAATCTCATTTTCACCTACTTCATCACCTTCGATTTTGTTCACAGAAACTGAAATTGTTGAGATAATAACTGAAACAGCACAAACGAGCGTTGATATTATTACAAAAACTGCGATGCCTACGCTCAAATCTATTACAAACACAGATGTACCCGCTGCAACCCCATCAGAAACAATCGAAATCCTGCCAGAAATAAGCCCATCGCCAACGATTTTTTTGTCTCCAACCCGGACTTTTGTTCCCACCAGAACACCAATCCCAACATTTACCCGTCGTCCATCAAGAACACCGACGACCACTCCTTCACCCACCCCCCAACTCGCATTCTACCGAATTAATAATTTAGGGATGTATTCAAAAGTAATTTCTCCTGTCAGACCTGAGGCAATCGTTAGCCCGGGTGAGGACGGTTTAATATATGTAGAAATTATCTCTGAGAATAATAACTCAATCAGTAAAGAAGTATTTAATTATCAAACTTATATTAATCGGCATATTGGAATAGCACCAGAAATCGATTTTGAACTGGGAAGTGTTTCAGAGAATAGTCGCTTACTGATAACCAGTTATGACCGTTTTAATAGAATAATGTGGTTGACTTCAGTGGATTTAATATTACTGACGATAGGAAAAAACCAGATTAGTCCGCCGAAAGACTTTACTGAACCTTACATCATCCGGACACCTTCGGAGGAGGAAGAAGTGATTGGGGGTATGTTGGAGGTATCCGGTGTTGCACGAATTCTGAACACAAACCCCATTCTAATTGAATGCATTGATCCTGAAGGCAGGATTATCACATCAACTCAAGTTGAACTACATGCGCCGATAGAAGGCATGAGTCATATTCCCTTCACTGTGTTTTTACCTTACCAGGTAACCGAGGCAACAAACGTCCGATTAACCATACGCCAAGAGAGCAACAATCGAATCCCCGGGACGATTTCTCTTTTTAGTTATGAAATCGTTTTGCTGCCTTAGTCTCAAAGGCATAAAAATTCATCGACTGGAAAATTTTAATTTCTTTAATTGCTCTAACGCTTTTAAAGCTTCTTTTTTCGTTTGATTGTCCAGGTTTAAATCTTCAAACTCATCCAGATCCAGAACAAATTGTATCCCATCAGTAAGGACAAATAAATCAATTGCCAGGTCGATATACGTTATCGTGTTTAGATCAAAAACTGCAGGGTGACAGACATTACAATACCACCCTTTCAGTTGATGGTCATCGCGATCATAAATTTCAAATATGTTGTACCATTTATCCGAAAAAAAAGTTTCTAAAAATATATCATTCCTTTTTAGTACTATGCCGTAATACGGCAAATCGTCGCGATTAAATCTGGCTTCGATTTTTATTTCATTCTTTTGTTTCGAAACTATCTTCCCTTCGTACCTCCAAACTTCTTCCAGTTTTGGGTTTTTTTTAATTACAACGATCATATCCGTCATAAAGAATCCTTCAATAAGAGGTTTAATTTCAAAGCTTAATTGATTGGAAATAAAAGAATCAAATCTGGATCAATCGAAAAATCGATATCCTGACCAATAAAGTATTCCGAAGAAACATCAAATTCTAGATTTATTAAGTTACTTTCAACGATGATGTGAAATCCCTGTCCTAAAAACACCGAATCAACAATGCGTCCAATAAAGTGATTGTTTGGAGGTTTATTTTCGGCAACGGCATTCGGTCGGATTAAGATTTCCACAGACTGGTTAATTAATAGGTTTTCATTTACATTCGATGTAACCGAAAATACTCCTATTCGGGTTTTCACAATAATTGGATTAATTGAAATAACTTCTCCTCCAATGATATTATTTAATCCTAAGAATCGCGCAATCCAGGAATTCTTTGGATTTTGATAAATTGATTTTGGGGTTCCAAATTGTGAGATTTCCCCATCATGCAACAAAGCAAGCTGATCACCAATGGTAAAAGCTTCTTCCTGATCATGAGTTACATAAATCGCTGGAATTTCTGTTTCATGTAGCAACGCACGAATTTCCTTTATCAATTGCCCACGCAACGTTTTGTCCAAAGCGCCAAGTGGTTCATCCAGCATTAAAAGTTTTGGTTGTGGTGCTAAAGCCCTGGCTAAGGCAACACGCTGTTGCTCACCTCCGGATAATTCTGCTACGCTTCGATTTGCGAATTGGAGCATTTTTACCTTCGAGAGTTCTTCATTTACGCGTTCTTTAATTTGTGATAACGGGAAATTTAACATTCGTAATCCAAATGCTACATTTTCAAAAACATTTTTATGAGGGAAGAGCGCATAATCCTGGAACATTAAACCAAAATTTCGTTTATGTATTGGAATATCTGATATGTTTCCTCCATCCCAAAATACATTTCCATGGTCTGCTTGCTCGATCCCGGCGATTATCCTTAAAAGTGTACTTTTTCCGCTGCCAGAATGTCCCAACAAACAAATTGTTTCACCCTTATGTACATCAAAACTAATACCACGCAAAAGTGATTTGCCTTCATACATTTTATGAATATCAACAACGGATAACATATTAGTTCCTTAAAAATCTGAAATACCTGGTAAGCGAAATTTTTCAACCAGTAGAATCGATATCGCGCAAAAAAGCATCAATACTGTTGCCATTGCCATGGCTTGTCCATAATTTAAGGATCCGGGTTGGGATAAATAACGATAAATCGCAATCGGAATTGTTGGCAAATCCGGTCGAGAAAGAAAGGTTGTGGCTCCAAATTCCCCGAGAGATATCGTGAAAGCAAAAATTCCTGCAGATATGAATGCCCGGGAAATTAATGGAAATTCTATATTACGCCAGATTTTCCATGGCGATGCACCCAGAATTGCGGCTGATTGATTATAAATCGGAGGTAAAGAAGAAATTGCGGGTTGCAAAATTCGAACAACAAAAGGCAAGCTGACCAGTGTATGAGCAATGGGTATTAAAAGTGGAAAATTCTTAATATCAATCGGTGGTTTGTTAAACACCAATAAAAACCCTAAACCTAGGGTTACAGCTGATGTGCCCAGGGGAAGCATCAAAATCGAGTCGTACACTTTTGATATCTTTGAAGGATTTCCCAATGCCTTAGCAGCCAAAAAGCCCAATAATAAAGCGAAAATAACTGTTACAAGACCTATCACAAATGAATTAAAAATTGCTGCTCCAGGAGGCACGTAAAAAATAGATTGCCTTTGATTGATAAATAATTGTGAATAGTATTGCGTTGTAAATTGAAATACCAATTGTTCATTCCCTGCACCATTCGGCAAGACCTGAAAGAAGGATCGTAACACAAGTGAGAACAATGGAAGTACGAGAATAAAGCATAAAATGAATAACATAGTGAACGTAAAGATTTTTTCCGGAAATTTTTTAGGTGCTTTTTCGATTTCTTTTGGATCTCTAGGTGATAAATAAATTGATTTTTGTTGATTGACCCAGCTATAGACACTTGTTAGTAAAAATGTAAATATCAACTGAATTACTGATAAAAATCCAGCCAAAGGAAGGTTGAGGAGATGTAACGCTTGCGTATATATTTCCACTTCCAGTGTTGCGAAACCCGGTCCCCCTAAAAGGAGTATGACAGCAAAACTAGTAAAATCAAATAGAAATACCAATAAAAATGCCGAAAAAAAAGCAGGTTTCAAAAGTGGCAATGTGACATTTAGAAAAATTTTTAAACGATTTGCCCCAAGAGATCCTGCGGCGTATTCAAGCTTGGGATCTAATTGAGCCCATGCACCCCCGATAATTCGTATAAATACAGTTGTGTTGTAAAAAACATGCGCAAGAATAATCGCTGCGAGTGTATTCATAATGGCAATAGGTGGCGTAGAAAAACCAAACAATCGCATTAAGATGATATTCAACCAGCCATTAGGGCCAATAAATGCTACAAAACCTGCAGCAACAACTACCGTTGGCATAATAAACGGTATGGTCGTTAGTATTCGAAGGATCGATTTGCCCGGAAACTTGAGTCGGGCAAAAATATAAGCTGATGGGATTCCCAAGATTGCCGTAAAAAATGTTGATAGAATTGCCTGCCAAATTGAAAATTTTAATGGCTGCCAGGCTCGAAGGAAAAGTTCCGGTAGGCGAAATTGCATTGCAGATGTATCAAAAATCCTTATAAAAATTGAAGATAAGGGTAAAACATAAAATATTAAAAAGAAAATAATCGGCAAAATTCCCGGGATTACTTTTGAGAATTGTAAAATTATCTTTCTTTCAATTAATTTAGTAGATGGTTTCATTTTCGCAATATTTCATTCGTCCAGGTATCAATCCAAATCTCTCTTTTTAATGAAATAAGTTCCGGGTCCAATCTGGCAGGGTTTGATGGTACTTTTGCATAACTTGTAAATTCCATAGGTAATTTCGCATTTTTGTTACTCGGATAAACAAACATTTGTAAAGGTAAATCCTCTTGAAATTCAAGACCTAACAAAAAATCAATAAATTTTTCCGATAATTCTCTTTCTTTCGTACCTGTAAGAATACCGGCAAATTCAATTTGCCGAAAGCAACTATTTCCCTCGATAATCGAAGAGGTTGGAGCATTTGTTATTGGTTGATCAGAAAAAATCACTTCAGCAGCGGGACTTGTGCTATACGAAACAACCATTGGTTGATTTCCTTTTCCGCTGGATGCACTAAAATTCGTGTAATATGCTGTTTCCCAATCATTAACGATAACAAGTCCATTTTCTTTTAATGCTTGCCAATATGGTATGTATCCATCTTCACCAAACTCAGCTATAGTGGCCATTAAGAATGCCAATCCCGGAGAAGAAGTAGCAGGATTTTCAACCACCAACAAGCCCTTATATTGCTCATTTGTTAATTCTGATAAAGAGTTTGGAACAGAAATATTCCGATCTTGAAAATATGCTTTGTCATAATTAATACAAACATCGCCAAAATCAACCGGTAATAATCGATTAGACGTATCGAGCTTAAGTTCGTCTCGAATATTCGCCAAGGCACTACTAGCATAGGGTTCAAATATCTCTTCTGATAATGCTCTGGACATAAACGTATTATCAATGCCAAAAAAGACATCTGCCTGGGGGGAATTCTTAGTTAATATTGCCCGATTGATTGCTGCCCCAGTATCGCCAGATAATAAAAAGGTTATTTTTACATTATTTTGACTTTCAAAACTCTTGATTACTTCTTCGCTGACTGAAAATGAATCATGTGTCATGACAATTAATGACTTGGGTTGGAAACTATTGTTTTCAGGAAGATTCTCGGCCGATTGGCAGGAATAAATCAAAAAGGAAGTGAGCATTAAGAACAAAATTCGAACACAAAATCGTTTCATTACGACCTCATTTCTTGTCATTGAAAAAATGAAAACATAAAAGAATTCCGGAATTAATCTTTATGGAAACTTGATTGGCAATGGCAATATTACTGATTCCCCTCGCATTTTTACGATACAAATTTTCATCCAATAATTTGTACTTCAATCCTTCAGTTTTCACACCGGTTACTTTTGGAGATATGGGAATCAAGGAAACAATATCATCCAATGTGGAAAAAAAACTTTTCTCGTTTCTAATCAAAAAAATTTCCTGGTTTCCTTCTAAAATAACAAAATTGATATTTTTCCACTCCGGTTTCGTTAATATAAAAATATTCTCAAAGGTATGGTCTAATCTTCCACCTAATGCACCAAGCAAAGTTATTTCGGTAAACCCCTTTCGAATAGAAGTCTGGATGGCGACTTCCAAATCTGTTTCATTTTTCTCTCTTTCCAGTTGGACTTTTCGCACTTTATGGTCTTCAATAAAACGCATTTCATCAGAGGTTATTGAATCAAAATCCCCGACAGCCAAATGAGGAGTCAAGTTCATAGATAAAAGATGTTTTATTCCCCCATCCACAGCTACTAAAAAATCTCCCTTTTGGATGAGTGATCGATAATTATCAGGGTTTTTAAACTCACCATTTGCAAAAATAAATGCTCTTGAATTGCTCATTTTTCTCCAAAACAAAAAACCATCCACAATGGCGGATGGTTGATACCTTTTTATAGCAAATCCCTCCGCCGGCATTATCCGGATCAGGTTAGCGGGTCGAGAATTATGCATTCTCCTCTCAGCTCGGTTATTTGAGCTCCCCGGTGCCTTCTCTATGTCGATTGAAGTATAGAAGATCTATTGGCATTTGTCAATCGAAGGACTTTTGACATGAGAGAACATTTCATATATTTTGAAAAGGTTTATCGAAACAAGATAGTAAATTGACACCAGCAATTATCTTACGCGTCTAACCCATTCTTCTTTTAAGCGAAGATCCCGGATTGATTTGCCCGATTCCAAAGAAAGGAAATCATTTAACAATCTATGAAATTTGCTATTATCTTCCAGCATCGGAAAATGACCGGTTTGATCAAAAATGATTGAATGATGGAATTCTGGTAATTGAGACAATAAGCTCATTGGAGGAGGCAAAATGAATGGATCGTCACTTCCATGAACAAATAAGCAATTCACTCCCAAATGTTCTAAAGTGTCATGTTCAATCGGGTTGGATTGGTCAGAAATAATATTAATGACGTTTTGATCAATTTTCGGCAAATCCGAACTAATTGCATCAGAAATCAGGTCTTGTGATGATAATAAATCAAAATTTTCTGTCACTTTATTTTTGAGTAAACGATTGGTAATTAATTCATTTGTGAAGGGGACTGCAATTGCAAAAATTCGATCAACTACATCCGGCATTTTTTTTGCTAGGTCTAACGCAACCAATCCACCTAATCCATGACCGACAATCGCAATTCTATAAATCCCTAACTTGTCGAGGAATTGCATAATTAATTGTGTTTGATCCCCAATTGTGTACTTTTGATTTTTGGCAGTGTCCCCAAAACCCCACATATCAAGCGCGTATGTACGAAACCCTACTGATACTGCTTGCATTATGGGAATCCAATATCGCCAGGTACCAAGCCAGCTATGAAGAAAAAGGACTGGTTTTCCACGTCCCAACACTTCATAATGAACCAAATCATTCTCTATCAGTATTGCACTCATTATTCTTGTAATCGTCCTAAGATGGCGTTAACCTTATTGTTGAGCTCTTGTGGGACAAAAGGCTTTAATAAATAATCTACCGCACCAACGTCAAACCCTGTTTTAATTTCTCCTTCCTGTCCTTTTGCAGAAAGGAAGATAACTGGGACGTGCGCAGTTGAGGGTTCCTGTTTAATTTTTTCACAAACTTCATATCCGGAAATGACAGGCATTCTTACATCAAGGATAACCAAATCCGGCACTTCTACCAAAATCTGATTCCAAGCATCAAGACCGTTAGGAAATGACAATACATGGTGACCGGCATAACGTAAGGTGAAGGAAATTAATTCCCGAATATCTTTATCATCTTCTGCAATAATAATTTTTGCCATGTTTAACCTTCAATAAACACCGGAACAGTAAATGAAAAAACACTACCTTCCCCATAAATTCCAGAACTAAAAAACCAAATTTGACCGCCCAGCATTTCAACTAGCGATTTCGCTACCGCTAATCCAAGACCAGTTCCAGCTGTGGACAAGACTAATTCCTCTTCTCCTCTATAGAATCTTTCGAAAATATGGTTTTGAAATTCTTTTTTAATTCCGATACCATTATCTTGAATATCAATTTGTGTTTCATTCACTGTTTGACTTACTCGAAGGTTAATTTTGACAGGAGCAGACGAATAATAATAACTATTACTCAATAGAATTCGTATAATTTGCCCTAAACGATTTTCATCACCTCTAACAGGATGGATATTTTTTGGTATGCGAATATCAAATATTGTCTCTTTATTGTCAGAAATTGCTAAAGCTTCAAATTCTTTTACAATCTGGGAAATGATTCCATCTATGTAAATAGCACGATCATATATATCAACTTTTTCAGTTTCGATTTTTGAGATATCAAGCAAATTGTCTACCAAAGTTGTTAGGCGAGCAGCATTATTATGGATGATATCAATAAAACGCTTTTGTTCTGCCGGAATATCGCCTGCAGCTCCCATTAATAGAATATCTGCATACCCTTTGATTGAAGTTAATGGCGTTCGCAATTCGTGACTGACATTGGCGATAAATTCAGATTTTATGCGATCAACTTGTGCTTCCATTGTAATATCCCTAAAAACGGAAACGGTTCCCAGGAATCCCGAATTCCAAATTATTGGGGAAGAATTCAGTGATAACAACCGTGCTGACGAAATACGAATTTTCGAAGAAAATGATTTGTCAACATTGAGAAGTATCGGGTTGCTTGACCAGGAAAGTAAGACTTTTTTCCAGGTTTCGAGATCAGGGATTGGTTGAGAAGGAATTTCAATTATTGGTCTGTTTACAAAATCCAGAAATTTTTCGCCTAGAATCTTTTCGACAGAGCGATTACAAAAATTAATTTTTCCCGAAGAATCCGTTATGATAATCGCATCTGAAAAAGAATCCAGCACTGCTTTTGATTGACTTACTAATGACTCTTTCTCAAGTGATAATTTAATCAATTTTTCAGATTGGTCGAAAAGTGTATGTGAAATATCCAAATTATTAATCACAAAATTTAACTGAGGAAGAATTGAATCAAGTATTTCTTTGTGAAAATCATTAAAGAAAAATGGTTCCTGATGTGCAAACATAATGGCTCCTAATTGCTCTCCGGACCAAATAAGTGGAGAGAATATCAGGCTTCCAAATGGGAACTCTTTCCCTATTTTGCTAACCCAGTATTCGTCCGAATAGGTTTCATTTATGATGGTGATATTTGGGTTTGAAACTAACCAATCGCAAATTCCTTTCATTTTCTCTTTTAAGATGACAGAATTTATTTGCAGATTGTTTCCCTGACCATGATCTGTCTCTAAAATCATTTCTTTATTATTTAAATAAATAATTCCTAATTCCGATTCAAATCCAATCAACAAATGGTTTAGTGCGTTACGAATTGAAGCATTTATATTCGTTGCAGAAAAAATGGAGGAATTCAATTTCTTCAAAAGATGGGATTGGTCTTCTTTTTTCTCCAGAAGAACTGCTTTTTTTTCTGTCTCCTGAAATTTAATCGCATTCCTAAAAAACGGAATTGTTGTTTCAATTAAGGACAATGTTTCTATTTCATCTTGTTTTTCAAACCTGGCTTTGTTATTAAAGTTTTCCAGAACCAGCATCCCATCAGGATAACCACCAATGGTGATCGGTATCAAAAGGTTTCCAATTGGGAGGACGCCTCCTGTGGCTTGTTGGTAAAGCATGAGGTCCTTTGACTCAAGCGGATAATTACTGGCAAAATTAAGATCGTTAACAAACATCGGAGATTTATTTTCAAAAACAATTTGTGGGATTGTCCAATTCGAAGTTGAAAAATTTATTTCCAATAATGCATTTGGATTTTTGTATCCTAATGCTAACACTGGCTTGATTTTCGGATTATCTTCGTTCCAAAGTGCAATCCAACCTGTTTGGGCGGCAGGTATTACCTCAAGCAATCTCTGGAGAAGTTTTTCCATGATTTGTTTTTGATCTAAACCATTCACGGAATTTATAAAAACCATTTTTTCAGCGCTTTTTATTAATTCCTCATTTTCAATATTTTTCAATTGTTGTTTTTGCAATAATAAACTAATTATTTCAATTTTTTTTGTCAGATTTACGATAACATCTGCAGGGATTTCATTGCCAATATGATCGGAAAACAAATAAATGATAAGTTTTTGATTATTGCCTAATTGAATTGGAAAACCCATGAAACTTTGGGTGTGTAATTCCAAAACCAAGGGAGAGTGAGACCACTCTTCTTGTTTACTTAAATCAGAAACCTGTAATATTGTCCCGGTTTTTAAAATGAAGTCTATCGGATTTTTTTGGCCTAGTAAGGACTCTATTACGATTTGATCAATTTCAATACCGATATGATCGTAAACGCAAATTTCCTCAAATGGATTTTTTTGAAAAATAATCGCCGAATCGAAGGATAAAGCTGCTAATATTTGTTCTGTGAAATATATTAATGATTTATTGAGATCTTTTTCATTCAATAAATTGCGAATGAGATCATCATTGCCTAAAAGATGCAATACGTCGGAGAGGTTTTCTTCTTTGTTAAAATTAGGTAATTCACTACCTGATTGCATATCGTTGAGAATGTGCGATTTTTGATCAAGCGAATTTTCAACAAGGCTGTCCAAATGGCTTTTATATTCGATAACCGGAATGATTTGAGCCAGCAAGAATTCCAACATCTCACTGGAATTTTTTGACAAGGCATCAACATTCTGAATCTGTAAAATTGCAAATCCATTTGTTTCATCGGAGTCTGAAAGGAAAGGATAAAGAACAAATTTTGAATCTACACTTGTTTCTGCGTCAACGGATTCAGGTTTGTTTATCAAATTCGTTGTCGGTAAAACAAAAAATCCATTTACACAATTTTCCGGAATTTTTAATAATTCGAATTGTTCCCAAGTCACTTCTTCACCAATGAATTCATTCTGTTGAATAACAGTATTTCCTTCAGAAGCAATTCTTAAGAACTTTCGGCTTTCTGGATGAAATGAATAGATATGCAAACATTTCACCGGAAAATATGCATTGATTTCATCAAACAATTTATTCACAAAATTATTGATCGGTTGATGGTTTGGAGTAAATTGAGTCAATGAAAAAATTCTTTGTTGGATTTCAATTTTTTGATTTAGAGTAAGAATGTTTTGTTTTTGTATGAAATAATTGAATGCGTTTTCATATGAATTTGAAGTGTTTGCGATAAAATCCAGAACCTGATTGAAAATACTTCTGGAAAAAGTGGAGTCATTTTTAGCAAAAAGATAAAGTGCGCCGCTTGTTTTTTGTTTTGATTGGAATGAAAAAATCATCACTGATTTTATTTCTGATGAGAAATTGAGAGAATTTATTTCTGTTTCACTTATTAGTATTTGGCTCTGGTTATGTTTAAATAAATCAATCTCAAGTTCACTTAAATTATCATTCCAGGTATCGCCGACTATCATCAGATATTCATTTGTATGATTTGCTTCCGGAATTTTGTCAAAAACTATGAAAGTTGCTCTGGAAGCATCTGATATTTTTACACATTCATTCATGATCCTTTTTAATAAATCTTCTAAGTCTAACGTAGATGTTAAATCCCGATTCGACTTGTTGATGGAGGACAATTTTTCGACCGTTTTACGTAATGAATCATCAGTTTGTAATGTAAGGTGTTGTTGTTCAATGACGCTAGCCAATTGAACCGCAGAAGGTATGAGAGTTTGAATATCACCAGTATCAAAATTAAATGGTTTCTTACTGCCAATCCAAATTTCACCAATTCCTTCATCCTTGACGAGCAAAGGAACAATAATGATTGATTGCAAATGCATATCATCAAAATGATTCTGGTAAAAAGGAATAATTGGCTCTGTCTTATCAAATTCCCCAATAACCACAGGTTTTTGAGAACTGGTAGTCGTGAATTGGTATTGGTGGTCAGCAGTAGATAAAGATTCGGTAAACCATCTGTCTTTCGACACTTCTCCAAAAAACGCATTTTGGTTTAACTCCAATTGAGATGAATCTTTATTCACCAGCAATAATGCTCCTATATCCGCTCCGAAAAATTTGACAAGTTCTTCAATTGAATAAGATAAAATAGCATCCAAACTTGCATTGGAACTGGAATAAACTGCAATACGGCGAAGAGTCTCTGCAGAACGTGCTTTTTGATCGGACTGCATTACCAAAATCATATTTTCAATGATGGGAGCAGCCTGGTTAGCAACAATCATCAATAAATGCATTTCTGCCGGAGAAAATGTCGTTGCCTTTTTCGAATGGTTACTCGCCATAATATATCCTAAAGAAACTCCCCCGGATATTAAGGGTATCAAAACTGTTTCTCGTATACTCGCAGCCCTGGCAATATGGTCCAATCCCAAAATAATCCAATGCAAATCAACCTGTGCATTTTCGGTCAATAATACATCTTGCGAAAAAATCAGCTTTTCGGCATTACTATCCTTTTTTATTTCGGTTTTAAATATTTCAATGAATGGCGTCGGTAATCCAATGAAAGGATTCTGTGCTTCCAGCATGTTAGTTGAATTGTTAAATAAAAGAAAACCAATAATTTCAACCGGGATCATTGGAGCAATCGTTGCCAGCATCTTCTCAAATATTTTCTCTGGTTCTTTCGAATAGCTTACCGATTGGGCAAGCTGTGCTAAAGAAGATAATTCAACAGCTTTTTGGTTTTCTTCGCGAAATAAAATTGCATTATTTATGGAAGCGGCAATATGATGACTGATATTTTCGATTGCATCAAATTGAATTTTCGAAAATCCTGACTTTTCTGCTTTGAAAAACTCAAGTGTTCCAAGAACTTCATGTCCCATAACTAATGGAAAACCCATAAAAGAATGAAAATTTTGTTTATCAACATTTGAACTGACAAAGTTTTTCGGATTGTTCTCTAAATCCTCCAACCAGCAAGGTTGATTCTCTTTAATAATCAATCCTGTATAGCCATCACCAATTTTTTGTTTTTCCCGGACAAGAACGCCAGTATTTTCTCTAGAGTTCTTTTCAATCTGGTAAGGTATCAAATTTGTTCCATCATCATCCCAAATATTCAATTCAATGAAATCTGCCGGAATGATGTGACTGATATTTTCCAATATATTGTGAACTGTTTTTTCTAAATCCAGACTTTCCGAAATAGTTTGATTAAAGTCTGCAATCTTCTTAAAGAATTGTGCGTCTTCGATATCAAATTTGTTTTCAATTACGGGATCAATTTTCTTCAAAAGGATTAATGAATGCTTTTCAGTTGAAAAATTAATTGCTCTCACCATATGATTGTTGACAGAAAATTCTTTTTCACCAGACTCAGCACATATTTTATAAAATATTTCTACCGGATTAACTTTCATTGCCAAATTCTCAAGATTTGGAGATGTATGCTTCTCCAGCCCAAATAAGTCCAATGCTTTGTCATTAATCGTTTTTAATTTTCCACCTGGTTCAACAACGATCATTGCATCTGCATTCGCTTCAACCGAGTTAAGCGAATTAATTAATGGTGGATTAGTTTGAAGATCTTTTTTGGGGTTAAATTCCCTTACAACCAGGCGAATCGAAACCCAAAAAATTACGCCAATGCTTAATAAGAATATTCCAAGCAGGAAATCCGAACCCAGATTCATTTAATACTCACGATTTCAATCAACAGATTCCATCCTGCGTGCTTCAGCAGCTAATTCCGTAATTTCCCGAATATCAGAAAATTGGTGCGTTTTCGGAGAAACAGCTCCAATTGAGATCGTCATGAGTGGATATTTTATTTGTTCGCCTTTCTCATTTTTTGCCAAAATATACCCTTGTTGACGATCCATAAAATTATAATGAGTGGGAATAGTCTCATTAAATTTCTTAATAATTTGTTCGGTAACATCAGTCGATCGAGCGACTCTGGTAATAATTACAAAATTATTACCACCTGCGTGTCCGAGAAAGTCGAATTCCGTTCCAAAATTATCTAGAACCTCACCCATTAACATACCTGTGTAACGAAGCACATCATTCGCGGCTATAAAACCATAAACCTCTTTAAAATATTCAAAATTATTTAATCGAATATCGATAAATGACCAATCTTTTTCCCGAATAATTTTCCTTAGTTGATCTTCGATAAGCTTTCCAGAAGGGAGGCCGGATTGAGCGTCAGTCAAACTCTCTCTTTCAGCCCTTGCAATTGCATTTTGTACTCTTAATCGCAATTCTTCAATATCAAATGGTTTTGTGATGTAATCGTCTGCGCCAAGTTCCAACCCCTGCAATTTATCACTTCGTTCATCTTTTTGAGTCAGAAAAATGACCGGAATATGGCTTGTTCTTGAATTAGACCGGAGCCGTTTACATACTTCGTATCCATCAATATCTGGAAGCATAATATCCAACACGATGAGATGTGGCATGGTTTGTCGTGTTTTTTCGAGAGCTAATTCTCCTCGAAGCGCTAGATCAACCTCATAGCCTTGTGAGGAAAAATAGATTTTTAACATACTGGAAATATCCTGATCATCTTCCACGACCAACAAGCGGGCTTTACCCATAAATACCTCCCATAATGGAAAAATTTCTATACTTTAAGAAATTGGATTTATTTTCTCTCTTAAAATTTTAAGAATCAAAAAAATGCAGTAATTGCATTCATTAATTGACTCATTTTTATTATACCTTTGAATTAAATCAGGATTTGGAATTGAAAAATCAAAAATATTATTCGTAAATTACCAGGTATCTTCAACGACTTCTCCATTTTTTGGATAAAATCGGATGTGCAAATTAGCGTTCGACAAGTGATGGTGATCACTATTTTCATAAGCAACATCATGATCAATTACTCTGCGGTCAGGAGTACTGATGAGGACAACATCCGACTCAATCGTACGGGCAGGAAAAATGATCATTCCAGCTCCAATCCTGCAATTATGTCCAATACACCCACCCAGAACAGGTCGATTGGTTTTATCCAAATTTCCTTGCGCGTTGCGTGCTCTTATTTCATTCGGAATTAAATTAAAATCTGTAAATGTAGTACCCGCGCCAACAAATGAATTTCTACCAATTACACACATTTGTAAACAAGCATTCTGAGCAACCATACTATTATCCATAATTGTTGACATAAACAAAGATGCTCTGAATGGCAAAAATGTCCCATCTCCAATAACCGATAACATGAGATTGCAACCTTGAGAGATATTTACGTTATTTCCAATAATGCAATTCTCTACAACTACGCCTGCACCAATCGTTACATTATCGCCAAGAGTTGTTGGTCCATGTAATAATGCAGAAGGATCAATTGAGCAATTCTTGCCAATTTTTACCAATTTTGAACATTCCAGTAATTGCTTGCCCTCCAACATTGCGGTAGCTAGAATTCGCAGCTTATACAAGGGATCATTTTTCAAATCATTTTCAAATCTTGCCCCCCGACCGAATAAACCAAAAACAGTGTCGGCGATGAAGATGTGAACCCAGGAATCAATGGCAATTAAATATTTGAGTGGTACATGGTAAACCAAATCACCATTACCTGATGCCATATAAGTCGGAATATGATAATACCCAATTTCTCTTGATTCCAGATCGATAACCAGGGGTTGAATATGGCTTACAGGTCCATTTGGAAAATACCATAACTCCGCCAAATAAATGTCACCAACCTGTTGATAAGAATCTGCCAAGGGAAGACAATGCTCGCGAAAGGCATTATCGTTTCTACTAAAAGCTGCTTGAACTGCGGTTCCGGATTTCCTGGCTTGTTCTAAAAATGAATCGATATAATTTTGGTCGAACAAAAGATTATCACGAAAGACAATGCATTCTTCCTGAATTTGGGGCAAATCCTGGAATTCATTTATTTCCAACTCAGAATGGGTATATTTCGTCAAAGTATCCCGTTGCGTCAACCACAACGGCTTATTTTGTATTCGGAGATCCCTTGCGGTTTCGTTGAATGGAATTATTTGTTTGTGAGAATGAATGATTATTTTTAACACTTCGAAGTCTAATTTCCTAAAGGCTTTTTTATAATCGTTATTTGATATTTATTTGAATTTTCAAATTTTTGTAATTCAGAATTAATTACAAAAAACCTGCCCCCCGAGGTCCATAACAAATACTCAGATATGAATCCGTTAAAAAATGCTCCCCAAACTTCATTAAGAATGCGATGATCTGAATCCTCATTGACTAGCCAAACCCAATTATCCGGGTTATTAATAATACTGGCTTCCCAATGACTATTTTCCGAAACAAACTTTGCAATTTGTTCCAACCCAAATAAGTATCTTTTTTTGGAATTCATTAATCGATATTCCATATTATTGAGATTGTATTCAATCCCATTTAATCGAAAAAAATAACGATGACTTGCCTGTCCAATTTTGGTAACAATACCTAATGCACCTTTTTTTCCATACTGAGTTTCAAGTTGACCGGAATCTTTAAACATCTCAACAATTTCTTCAATCGTTTTCTCTGAAGTGCATTTTTCCTGACTTCGATTATTTTTCAAAGTAGTACTGTTTTCATCACAAATCACTTCTTCCATTGCATTTTCTAGAATTTGGACCATCGAATTGGAAAAATAATTTTTCATTTTTATCCTGTGGACAATATTTAATTATTTAAGAAATTTATTACAGTATTTGAAAATGCTATCGGCTCATCGAGCATAATAAAATGTCCGGATGAAATGAAGTACGCAATGTTAGCATTTGGAATTTTTGCTTTTATTAAATCTAACTGTTTGGGTGAAACAATATTATCATTTTTCCCATACATTCCCAATAAAGGAACTTTTAGTTTGACTAATTGATTGGTTAGATCGGTCTTTCGTAAAGATGAAATACTAATTAAGAACGAATTTAAATTTGTATTTGTGATGTCATTATCCATCATGTTAGAAAAATCAGAATCTTTACTTAGGGTAGGCGCTACAAATCTCATAATTTTTCTAAAGAAATGGATATTAGAAAATAAAATAGAAGCAAAAAGTCTTATTCCGGCAATTTTTAGCGGCATTGCTAAAGAGGATCCATTAATTGGAGACCCGATTATTGCTATTTTAGAAACCCTGTTTGGATAAGCGAGGGCAAATAATAAACTGACTGTGCCACCCATGCTGTGTCCAATAAGGGGAGCTTTTTCGATACCCATTTGATCCATAAATTGAAGAATTAAATGAACAAAATCCAGCACTTCGTAAGAATTTAATTTTCGATCTGATTCTCCAAACCCCCAAAAATCTAATGCATAAGTACGAAATTCTCCACCTAGGTTAAGCATCGTTTTTTCCCATAAACGCCAGGAACCTAACCACCCATGCAGAAATATTACTGGTTTTCCTCGACCTATTACCTCATAATGTAATATTCCTTTATCAGTCGCTATTGATGACATCTAAATCTGATTGTTCGTCTCCATTTCAGCCAAAATGGTGTAAAGGAGTTCCAATAAGACTTTTTTTACTGTTTCTTTGTCATGCGCAACACAAGGTAAAAATTTCACTTTCGGGTCCAGACGTAAAGCTACACGCATGTCTTCAATATCCCAGGCATCGTTGACATCTTGTTTATTTGCAGCGACCACATAGGGGGTTGGCGCATAGGCTCGAAACGTCTCTAAAATACTTCTTGCTTCCCGGAATGTCTCTGGTCTGGTGCTATCCACCATGACGATAAAACCTAACATGCCTTCGGATAAAATTTCCCACATAAAATCAAAACGTCTTTGGCCGGGTGTACCAAACAAATAAAGAATTAAGTCCTCATCAATAGAAATTCTTCCGAAATCCATAGCTACGGTAGTGGATTCTTTTATTTTTTCCGCTTCAGCACTAATTTTTCTTTCAGTTGAGACGACATCAATTTCACTCACAGAACGAATAAACTCCGTTTTGCCTGCACTGAATGGTCCTGTGACTACGATTTTTACCGTCTGCATACTTTTACCTCTAAAAAGATTAAATCGATCGAATCCGGTCGATAATCCTGTTTACCAAAGATTTTTGTTCTTTTTTGTCACTGGTCGGGAAAGCTCGTGGCTGAATTGATACGGTTGCACCACCTGGTCTGATTATTTCTACTAAACCAGCTTGTAACAATGCATAAACTACGCGACGGATTTCAAGTTCGTTCATTTTTGTCGTTCGGGCAATTTGCTTCATTGTGTTCTTAGGATTTACATAGGAGACAACTCTCCATTCTTCAACGCTTAAATTCACATTACGAATATTTGTGCCAGGCCGATCTGAAAATTTTAATGACATATCCAGACTGGGAATTTCCTGATTTAATTGTTCCCATTCACGTAATTGCCTTGAACCTTCTATGATTAAATTTTCCAAATCCATTCGAACCGGGATTTTATCTGTTGGAGCAAATGTATTGGTATCGAAATGGAAAAAACCTTCCACCCAGGTAAATAATTGGCGAACCACTGCGATAAAGTATTGCTGCAGACTTTCGATAATATCCGTTTGTGAAAGGTACCCGGCGTTGATTAATAATAAACCAAGCTCTTTATCTGTCATTTTTTGAGCCCGTTCCTGCAATATTGTATATTGACGGGCACTTATTTTTTTGTTTCGGCGAAGAATTGCAGCAAGTGTACTTTCTTGCCCACCGAGTTGGGCATAAGCTAATTTTCCTTCACGAAAGGAAATATGGGCAACATCGCCTGGACCTTCTATAACCAAGGTTCCGGTTTTACATGCCAGATTAACTAAATTGAGTAATTGGGTTATTGTGAAATCCCGAAGGTTGCCTTTTAGCGCCATAAAATGTCCTTATTTTCTATTTGGACTTTTGGAATTATACAGTTAAGAAGTATGTACGTCAATTTATTTTTTCGTCCGATGTTGCGTAGGATTTTTTAGTTCTAATACTATACGCTTTTGTAGTTGTTGATAATATTCATCATGCCGGATAATTTTTCATATTGCAGTAAAAAAAAGATAAAATAGTCTGGGTATATTTAATGCCTGGAACACTTATAATAAAATAAAAAAACTTATGTTTATTTTATTGTTTCAATTACTAGTTGCATGATTCTTACCTGTAACAATTTTTCCTCCATCAGGATAAAAATGCCGACCTTTCAAACCATTTTACAAGACAAGGATTTAACATTTCTGCAAAATATCGCATTTTTCTGGGGGATTGAATTAACAGCTCCAGATGATATTTCAGCTAAATCTTTCCTGATTGAATCGATAAAAAAGAACCACGACCAGGTTTTGGAAATAGTCGATTCATTGCCTGAAGATGCAGGAAAGGCATTTTATACCATTCTTGAAAATGATGGTCGAATGGTCTGGACAAAATTTGCTAGAACATTTGGTGATGTTCGCAATATGGGTTCTGCGAAGAGGGAACGTGAAAGACCGGATTTAAACCCAAGCTCTCCCGCGGAAAAATTATGGTATCGGGGATTAATTGGCAGAGCTTTCTTAAATATTAAAGATGAACCACAAGAATTTGTGTTTATTCCGGATGAATTTCTTTTTCTGGTAAAACCGCATCACAGTAAAATCATCAACGTTTCTGTCAATTCAATTTCTTCTTCGTTGGTTATGCCGAAGAAATTTGTAAACGACAACCTCCTTCATAACGCATGTACGATGCTCGCCGGGATAAGAAAAGGTATGTCTGAATCTGAAATTCAGCCATTTCTTCAAGAAATTCCTTATCAATTTATTTTTGGGTTATTAAAGACCGCCAATATTATCAACTCCGAAGAACAGCTTGATACCGAGGCTACCAGAATATTTTTAGAAACACCACGGAACAAATCGATTTTGAATCTGTTTAATCAATGGCTTTCCAGCAATGAAATTAACGAACTTTTATTTCTACCTGATTTGATCATTGAGAACAAGTTAGACAACAATGCCAAACAGATCAGGAATTTTCTTTTGGAAAAAATATTTGAAATGGATTTATCAGGTTGGTGGAAGCAAAATAGCTTCATATCGAAAATTAAGCACGAACATCCGGATTTTTTGCGGCCCGCAGGAAATTATGATACCTGGTTTATCAAGAAGGTCGAATCCGATGAATACTTATTAGGATTCGAACATTGGGACCAGATTGATGGTCAATTGATTCATTTTATGTTAAATGGTCCACTTCAATGGCTTGGGATAATTGAAAATGGTGAATTAAAGGAAGGTAAATTACAAACCAGCAGGATTTCGAAATGGGGAAATGATTTATGGCAAAAGAAAATTCCAAATTTTATTAATCAAATCGAAGATAAACCTAAAATCGATAGTTTTGGAAAAATTGTAATTTCAAAAAATGTTCCGCTTGCTCTTAGGTATCAAATCTCAAGATTCTGTGATTGGGAATTACCAAATCAACATGAATATCGTTATCAATTAACACCAAAATCTTTACTTCGAGCTGAAAAACAAGGTTTAAACGCAAATCAATTTCTCACCCTCATTCAAAAGGCAGTTGGTCAAATTCCACCAACCATCAAATTGGTATTTGAGAACTGGGAAAAAAATAGGGTGGATAATTTTATTAAGAAAGAAACCCTTTTGCGAGTATCTAATCCGGAAATAATCGTAAAACTTAATGAAACTAATACTTCTAAATTTATTAAAGAGATCCTATCGCCTACCATAGCGATTATCAATGGTGGTTCTGAAATTAAAATTCAAAAGGCTATTTTTGAACTTGGGTTTTTTACAGACTGGATAATCGATGAAGTTGAATAATCATTAATTCAGAATAAAAATATTTAGTAAATTGCCTGAGTTATAATTAAATTGAACATAATTCGATAAACAAAAGAGGTCTTTTATGTCAAATAGATTAGGTTGGATTCCATTCGAAATCGAGAAATTAAAATCTGACGGGTTTTATAATAAAATTCGAACCTTAAGCTCTGCACAAGGAGCAAATTTAATTGTTGACGGAAAAGAAGTATTAAATTTTTGCTCAAACAATTATTTAGGGTTAGCAAATCATCCCAAAGTAGTTCTTGCGGCAAAAAATATCTTGGATAAATATGGAGTCGGGCCTGGCGCAGTGAGAAGTATTGCCGGAACGATGGGGATCCATGTTGAATTGGAAGAAAGATTAGCAAAATTTAAAAAAGTTGAAAGTTGCATAACTTTCCAATCCGGTTTTATGGCAAATTTGGCGACCATACCTTGTTTGGTAGGCAAGGAAGATTTAATTGTTTCTGACGAATTAAATCACGCATCCATCATAGACGGATGTAAATTATCTGCTGCATCCATTCTACGTTTCAAACATGCAGATGTTGCTGACCTTGAACAAATCTTGATTGACAATAAGCCAAGATTTCGCAGGATACTTGTCATTACGGATGGCGTATTTAGTATGGATGGTGATCTTGCCCCTTTGGATAAAATCTATACCGTAACTGATAAATACGATGTAATGTTAATGGTTGATGACGCACATGGTGAAGGTGTTGTCGGAAAAGGTGGTAGGGGAATCGTTGATCACTTCAATTTACATGGGAAAGTAGACGTGGAAGTAGGTACGATGTCAAAAGCTTTTGGTGTAATGGGTGGAATGGTAACCGGAAAAAGCATTGTAATTGAGTGGTTACGTCAAAGAGGACGTCCATTTTTATTTTCATCCGCCGCTACTCCACCAGACGTGGCTGCTTGTATCGCAGCAATTGATTTGATGGAAGAATCAACCGAACTCGTAGATAGACTCTGGGAAAACGGAAACTATTTTAAATCAGAAATGAAAAACCTCGGGTTTGATACCGGTATTTCACAAACACCAATTACTCCCGTTATGTTGGGTGACGCAAAATTGGCCAGGGAATTCAGTCGTTTGCTTTTTGAAAATGGCGTATTTGCCATGGCATTGGGATTTCCTACCGTGCCACTTGGTAAAGCGCGAATCCGAGTGATGATATCTGCTGCACATACAAAGGATGATCTCAATCAGAGCTTAGAGGCTTTTGCAAAAGTTGGACGAATGTTAGGAGTAATTAACTAATAGTATTAATGGTTTCTATACTTAATAAAACTAAAAGCCTTTTAACTGTTAAAAACTAAGATAAAAGGCTTTTTTGTTAAATGACTTGATTGTGTATATCTTTAATAAATTTTTAGTCGCGAAATGTTTTTAATTTTCAGCAAAAGGATCATAACCTGGATTTGTCCCCGCCCAAACACAGGTTGGTTTTGTAAATAGACTACATTGCAATCCCTGTGAGCAACGATGGCCAATTACTCGCGCTGGTTGATCGGGTAAGTATTCAGCAGGCAAGACGACCTGCACCTCAAGATTAACGGCACATCCTGCATGATCACAATGTTGTTTTTTTATTGAATGCCAATTTTTTTCTGCCATTCAGAACTCCTTCCAATAATTGGACTATTACTATTTTACCAAAAACTAGTTCAATATAAACGGCAAATAACTCCATGCAAGTTCTAGACTTTCTAACTTATAGATAGAACCTCCGTGTGAGATCAGATATAAATCTCCATTCGTATCTTCTCCAAATGAACTAATATTTTCATCCGTCTCAAATAATAAACGGGAACTCCATGTATCATTATCGCCAGGTAATAGTCCCCAAACCTTCCCATTACAATAATCAGCGAATAAATAAACACCATACCATTCAGGAAGTGCTTGCCCGCGATAAACGTAACCACCTGTAACGGAACACCCTTGTGAATGGTCATATTCTGTAACAGGTTCGATAAATGTTAAGCCAGGCGGCGGAGTTCCTTGAAATGGGTGGCTTCCTTCACGATAATCCCATCCGAAATTCAATCCTGGTGTTAAAGGAAATGGAAGGAAGTTAATTTCTTCCCATTCACCTTGTCCAACATCAGCAATAAATAAAGCACCAGTTGATTTGTCGAAAGAATATCGCCAAGGATTTCGAAGT
Source organism: uncultured Anaerolineaceae bacterium (assembly GCA_964586385.1). Classification (GTDB taxonomy): domain Bacteria; phylum Chloroflexota; class Anaerolineae; order Anaerolineales; family Anaerolineaceae; genus UBA6170. The sequence continues at coordinate 16,942 of CAZPIM010000011.1, read as the reverse complement.
CCACTAGCCCAAATTTCCGCACGACCTCCCCCATCTACGAAAGGATTATCGGAAGGAATTGCATAAGAATCCTGATCGGTGACTGCTATCCGCAACATCTTACCAAGTAAAGATTCCATATTTTGTGCATTACCATCCGGGTCACCACCTGATCCACCGTCACCCAACCCAATATAGAGATAATTGTCCGGACCAAAGGCTAAATTACCACCATTATGGTTTGCATAAGGTTGATCAACAGATAAAATGATTTGTTCACTATTAATGTCCGCTGTTAAAAAATCCTCATTCGCCTGAAATCTGGATATGGTTGTATCTCCATTATTATTTGTGTAATTCAAATAAAATTCTTGATTTTCCAAAAAATTTGGATCCAAAGCGATACCCAATAAGCCTTGTTCATTTTGATTGTCGCCTACCCGATCGCGTATATCCAAAAAAGGTTGTACCAAAACATTTCCATCTTGTATTACCTTAATAATTCCTTGTTGTTCCAGAATATAAAGGATATTTTCATTGTTATAAATTGAAGTCATGCCTATTGGTTCCGAAAACCCGCCAGCAATTAATTGCCATGCATAAGATCGTGTGTCCGGAAACTGGACAACATCCATAACTTCAGGTATGTCTGTTATTGCCGGGATAATCGTTTCCTGGATTGGCACATCTGTAACGTTTTTAGTTTCCATAAACTGAATTGTTGCCGGAATCGTACTGGAAAGAACTGTCGCAATTTGAATCGTTGGGATATTAATAATTTCGTTTTTTGATTGACAGCCTGAAATTATCAGGTTAATTCCCAATGAAAGTATTAAAGCAGTAATTTTTCCAATCATCAGTACATGACCCTTTTATTTGTCTAAATCCCGAAATTCTGCGTCAATAACATTTTCATCATTTCGGTCATCCGATTGATTTCTGGATGGATCCAGCCGTAACTGCTGAAGGTGTTCATCAATAATTTTCTGTGGGCATAATTCCAAAAACAAATATGAACCACCTAAAAGTAAGGCGGCATCATCAATCGGTCCAACAAGCAAATCCGGAATAATCAAATAAACCAACCCCCCAAAAGGTAATATCTTCAGAAATGGGTTGATTCTTTTGTCTTTCATTAATCGAAAAACTAATTTGACATGGACAACAAATTCACTTAAGAATTTTACTCGCAATGGATTTATGTTTCGGTCAGGCATTTTCACTCCATTTTCATTATAAGTCTCAATTAACAATCCCAAAACAATTGTAAATTCATAGGACTATATATTATTGATTCATCATTTTTTTACGTTTGGATTTAATAATTGGTGCTGCTAATTTTCGAAGATAATATTTCGCGATTATTGGTGAAAAGAAATTGCCACCATCACGATAGTGGATCTTTACCATGTCTTTCCACCCACGATCATCTTCTGAAATTGTTTTTGTTTCACCATGCAGGCGAAAATTTGCCAATAACTCGGGGAAATATTTTATCTTAGAAATTTTTGCCAGCCTTAACCAGAGATCATAATCCATAGCAAAATAAATGGATGCGTCCAAAGGCTTCACCTGATGCCACAATTCCGCCCTCCAAAAAGAAGATTGCTGTGGGATGTGGACAAATCCATTTTTTAATCGTTGGTAGTTCGTTTGTTTCGTATTAAACCGCCCTATGATACGATTTTCTGAATCAATGAAATTACAATCTCCATACACCAGTCCAATATCCGGATGGGTTGAGAGATATGAGACTGCTTTTTGGATAGCACCTGGTTCGTAAGTGTCATCGGAGTTTATCCATGCAAAAATGGCGCCATTCGCATGATCGAATCCCTTATTGATAGCATCTGTTTGCCCCTTATCAATTTCACTTTCCCAATATGAAATCCGGTCAGCATATTTCCTGATAATTTCCACGCTAGCATCGGTAGAACCACCATCCATGATGATATATTCAATCTCCGGGTAGTCCTGGTTTAAGACAGATTGAATAGTTCTTTCTAAAAATTTTTCCTGATTGAAAGAAGGTGTCACAATCGTCACCAGTGGGTTTTGATTTTCTATCATTTTGTAAGGGGGTTTTGAAGATCGTAAATCAAGTAATCATTTGAGGACAACCAAACAGGGTAGTTTTCTTCCAGGAGTTGTTTTACTTGCGGTTGGCGATCTAATTCTTCAAACTGAGTTATCAGGAAATAATCCTTTCCATCGACTGCTTCTTCAAACCAGTTTTTCATGTCGAATTCCTGACCATCAAGTTCCCGGATCGAAAAATCTGCGGATGACATCCAATTTTCAATTTTATGCCAACCCCAATATTCAAAACGGTAACCATAATCAGGTGTAATGCCAATGACCGCATCATTTTGGTCAAACAATAAAGCAATTTCTTTCCAGGCATTTGCTTCGGAACTGTAACTATTTCTTTTTAGATCCACCCGAATATCCCAACCTTTGATCAGGATAAAATATGAAACAACTGTGAGAACGATCAGCACTTTTGACCATGGTGTACTTTTGAGGTTCGTTAAAATGCGTTGAAATAAGGAGGAAATACCAATTAACACCATTGGTATAAGTGGTAACTGATAATAATCGTGTGTCGAAATATGGTAAGGCAATGTCATTCCATAGACAAAATATCCTAGAAACAGACCAATCACCATTAACCGATCAATTTTTTTGTCGAGCATAAAAGTACCGAGAATTGAACCCAGAAAAAATTCGAGACCGACAACTCTGCTAATGTTTCCATTCCATTGCAACCAAAATTCAGGTGTAATCCACAATTGAGGGAAAAAACGCAAACTGAATTGTGATTGCAATTCACCACTAATGATTAGTCCATAAAAATAGAAAAGAGCGTAAGGGAGGATTGTAAGTAGACCCATGATCCAAACTTGTTTATTTTTAAAAACTGACTTGCCAAGTGTCAGGATTGGCACAATCAGAAGCGCAATCGCGAGCGGAAAAATAACAACTGTTTTTATGAAAATTGCCAGGCCGCTAAAAATACCCGTAATTATTGCCCATTTCCATTCTTGCGTACGACCCCATTTCACAAGACCATATATTGCAAATATCATTAATGCAACCATAAGAGGATCTGGTTGGAACGACCGGCTCGCATAAACTGTATAAGGAGTAAAAAAATACAAGACTAAAGCAAAAATACTTCCATTGATATTCGTTAATTCTTTTGTCAGGAATAGTAGACCGATACCACCCAGAAACCAAAAAAAGATCGCATATATTCTTGGTATCCACAAAACTTCCTGGCCAACGATCTGATAAGTAAAAGCCGCCAATCGTTCCATTATTGGGGGTTCAATCAATCCCTGAATTTTCCACTGATGAACAGCCAATTCTCTCTGCCAATCCTGTGCGGATTCCAAATTTTGATAATACATACCTCTGGCTTTGAGAGCTGAGAAAAGTTGCCGCGTCGGATGGAAATCTAAAGGTGCATCTTTTAAGTCATATAACCGAATAGCAAATCCAGATAAAAATAAAAGTATGATTGCAATTTTATATAATCCACGTACTTTGATTGAATTGTTGTAATCATTTGTTAGAAGGAAATTATCGACTTTTTTTAGCATATTCAATCTCTTTTGCGATCTGGTCGAGAAATTAAAAACCTTGTTTTTAGGTAAATTTTTTTCAAAAAAGAAAAACCCATCAAACTAATTAAAGCATAGAAAAAACGATGAAATTCAGGAAGAATAATCCCGGGTGAAAATATTAAACCCTTCCAATAAGCAATGATCGAATCACGATTCTGCCCAGCATCTAATAAGTAGCGTGCTTTAATGCGATAGGCACCTGCCCAAACTTTGTTTTTATTTTCTACCCATAAGTCTTTAAAAAGCACAGAACTTTCCATCCATTTTGCCAAACGAATTGCTTCTTTACCAAAATCCGGTGCTGAGGCTACATTTTTTGCAAGTGGATGAAATCTGGCTGCTGCCCAAACCCTGTCGCTAAATATTATGTCGGAATCGACAGCAAGGCGTAACCATAGGTGGTGGTCTAAAAGAAAATGATAATTTAAGTCCAGACCCCCAACCCGATCCAGATTTTCTTTGCGGATAAATACACCAGGTTGGCCGATAATATTAAAGTGCATCAGGTCAGACAATTTCCAGTGATCATAGCGCATAATATTTGTGACTTTACCATTTTCATCGATTGATTTGACGTTTCCAAACACAAAAACAGTTTCTGGGTTCATTTCTAATAGTTCAACCGCTTGATGAATCGCTCCTGGAATATAGAGGTCATCTGAGTTAAGCCAACCAATATATTTACCTTTTGCCTGTTTTAATCCCTTGTTTACTGCATCAGCCTGTCCATTATCTTTTTCCGAAACCCACCATGAAATCCTATCTGAATACTTTTCGATGATTTCTTTGCTTCCATCTGTTGATCCACCGTCAATGATAAGATATTCCATTGATGAATAGTCCTGAGAAATAACAGACTGTATCGTTTGCTCAAGATATTTTGCTTGATTAAATGAAGGTGTAATAATTGAAATTAGTGGCTGATTCACGAGGGATTTGCTCTCAACATTTCAAAATAAACGCATTTTTACTCTACAATTTTACCAGTAGATATAGGAATAGCTGAATACTCCACAATTTACTTTATAATTGATGGGCAGAATTTACATTAAATAGTACGATTTCATACCCCGATTTTCTTCTTGATTGAAACTTATAGAAATCCAATCTTGAACTTTTTTCCTCTTCATTCTGGAGACAATTGTGAATCAAAATCAAAAAAAGGTTTTCTTATCTTTAGGTTTTTTACTGTTTGTTGCAATCGTCACATATTTTGGAAAAAGTTTAAAGCTTGGTTTTTTTTCGGATGATTGGTATCTTATCTATGGGGGATTAAATTTTGGTGCAGAAAGATTCTTTGAAATTTTCGCAATTGATCGACCTCAAAGAGGATTATTACAATTTTTCCTGTTTTCTTTATTCGACACAAATATCATTGCCTATTATTTTCTTGCACTTGTTATGCGATTGATTGGTGCATTCAGTGTTTTTTGGCTACTATTATTGATTCTTAAGAATAAATATTTTCTTGCTGCCAGTGTTGCTGCAATTTTCCTGATTTATCCTGGTTTCCTTGAACAACCGAACGCCATGGACTATATGGCACATCAATTCACCATGACTTTCATGCTTTTATCGTTTGTTTTTAGCATCAAAGTATTTACTGATAGAACTTCCTCAAAAATCCTATTTTTTATTCTTTCAACATGTTTTGCATTGATCTCATATTTCCTGATGGAATATTACATAGGAATGGAAGTCTATAGATTCTTATTTATCATTTATTACCTTTGGGATCAACAAAATGATCCTTTTATAGCAAAAATAAAACGTCTTTTTTTGTCCATTATCCCCTTTGCTTTATCTCCACTCATATTTGCAGTTTGGCGGGTATTCTACTTTAATAGTTTGAGAACGACAACTGATGTAGATTTCCTGTTTTCAAATTTTTCAAATTCAATTATTTTGTCTTTATTTGATATTTTCAAGCGATGGATTGTAGATTTATATGAAATTACGATTGGGGCTTATGTTATACCAAATACATTATTAATTCCAAAATTAGGTCTGCGAGATTTTGGAATTGCATTTCTTTTAGGAATAATTTCGATTGTTGGATTTTTATTCTATTCAAAACTTATCTTTACACGACATGAAAGCAATGAAATTAATCCACAAACTACTAACCATGGACACAATCGCTCACTCATTTTTTCATTGTTAGGAATGTTCGCTGCTGCAATTTGTTTATTACCAATCAATATTGCAGAAAGAGATGTATCTTATCTGTTTTTTAATCGGTTTTCCTTTCCTTCTGTACTTGGTGTATCAATTTTTTTGGTTGGGATCATTAAATCTTTTCAAAATAAAAAAATTCAATTAACTTTTATTTCTATATTACTTTTTTCATCTGTCATCACCCAATATGCCAATAATGTGCGTTTTTCTCTTGAATGGTCGGAAACGAAAAATTTTTGGCAAAACTTTACCTGGCGTATTCCCAATTTGGAGGATGGAACAACATTGACAGGGTTACGATCTAGCCCAATATATGAAGGATATTTCATTTGGTCTCCCACTAACTTAATATACCGTCCATACAGCCAAGATATTTCACTTTCTGCTGAAGTTCTAAATAAAGAAATCTTAAAGGACATAGCCTCAAAACAACCTTATAAAAAAGAACTCAGGTCTTTTGACATTAAGCATGATTACAATAAAACGTTAGTTTTTACGAAACCGACAACAAATTCTTGTTTACGGATAATTGACAATCAGCAAATAGAAATATCGATCTATGACGATTTGCTCGTTCAACTTGCAGCACCTTATTCCAGAATTGATTTAATTAAGCAAAATGATTCTGTTGATGAGACAATATTTGAGAAATTGTTCGGCACCGAATCGAATGAAGAGACCTGGTGCTTCTATTATGAGCAGGCTGCACTTGCCAGGCAATTCGAAGATTGGGAGAAAATTTTAGAACTGGGTAATTTTGTTGATAACAAGAATTTGCAGCCAACCGATTCTATTGAGTGGATGCCTTTTTTACAAGCTTATGCTTATCAGGGTGATTTTGAAAAAGCGGAAATAATATTGGATGAAATCTATGGTACAGCTTTTTATCGAGCACAAGCTTGTCAAATATTTGGTGACAAAGCAGAATTAGAGACTGGACAAAAAAAATTCAAAGATGGAAATGAATTTTTAAGAAAAGCATTTTGCAATTGAAATTCAATCTCTTATGCTTTATTTAAAACAATCATCGTAATTTATTTTGTCAAAAATTGTCAGTTTGCCACCAATCGTCGCATCCAGGATTTTCCTGCCTGATTTTTCAAAAGTGGATTTTGCCATTCGATAACCTATTTCGGATTTTTCCAGATCCGGAAGTTGCCATCGAAACCCTTTTCCAAAATATTCCGGATGAAAATGATTTGGATCATCTCCCTGTGAAACGATGGTAGTGTTTGCTTTTCCCTTCGTTTCAAAATTATGATCAACACCAATTAATATGACTTCTTGAAAGCCCATATAAAATGCAATTTGCAAGGCAACATAGGTTACAGTTGCACTTTCCCAAATTCTATTGCGAATATCTTTAGAAAAACCCGGCTCTGTGTATGTTGTATACAGGAAAAATAAATCATTATCTGGATGCAGCCATTTTTTCCCACCACGCCAGGAAACAAATCTTGGTTGGTCTAGACTTTGAATGTCATCCGCACATTGCTCAATAACTAAGTCATTCACTGAAACGAAATACGTCGTCGAAAATCCCATATCTTGATAAGCAAGATAAATTCTGTTCATACCAAAAGTGATCTCGTTACGTAATTTCGACAGATCGGTATTTTTGATACTTGGACCATTGCCGATAATAAAACATCGTTTGTTTAAATGGACATTTTTAAATTTAACAATATTTTCCCGGCTTTGTTTTCTCCAAGGATGAAAATATGCGTCCGGGATTTCATTTATCCTTTTGCTAAGATCCAGTTTGTCTCTCACAAAATTCAAAAAAGGTTCGGGAAGCGATTTTTTTAAAAAAGACTTCATTCTCATTCTGTACTCAGCTTCGCTGTCGCACCGCCATCAACAACAATGGATTGTCCGGTCATAAATGATGATAGTTCCTGGTCCGCCAGGAAGTAAATTGTTTGCGCAAGTTCAATTGGTTTCCCAATTCTGCCGTTTACTGTTTTTCTAGCTAGATTTTCTAAACGTGCCTGATCCAAATGTGCGGAAAGCATTGGTGTATCAACTGCTCCTGGAAGAATGGCATTGACGCGAATATTATCCTTTGCAAATTCTATAGCCATAGATCTTGTCAAGGCAAGCAATCCCCCTTTACTAGCCGCATAACTGCTTACATTAGGCGATGTAGCAATTGCATGGACCGATGAAACGTTTACGATTGCTCCACCACCATGATTTTTTAATAGGGGATGAGAAAGTTTCGCTCCCAGAAATACAGAGCGTAAATTTGAAGCCATAACAGCATCCCATTCTTCCACACTGGTTTCTAAAAGTGGTTTTACTACCTGAAGGGCTGCATTATTAACGACCGCATCCAAAGAATTCGTAAATTGTTTTACTTTTTGATAAATCTCGGTTAATTGATTTGGATCAGAAATATCAGCTTGAATAAACAATCCGTCAACAGGAAATTCGCCTTCAAAATTAGCTCTGTCCACTCCGATTACAAGCCATTTTTTCTCATGAAAAAGCTTAACTGTTGCACGGCCAATTCCGCCGGCGGCGCCAGTAATTAACACGATTCGTTTGATTGAATTAACCATGATTTTCCTCTGTTTTGCTTAATTCGTATATTTCATCCAAATCAGAATCATTAATTTTCAACCCAATTAAGAGATTTCTAATTGTATTTTTATGTACACGATCCCATGCCTGTGGACTGGAGTTTGAGTTGTGTGGAGCAAGCATAACATTTTCCATTTTTAGTAAAGGGGAAGAGTTTGGTAAAGGTTCGAACTCAAAAACATCTAATGCTGCGCCACCAATTTGTTTGTTTACTAAAGCGTCAACCAGAGCTGTTTCTTTCACGATGGGACCCCTGGCGGTATTAATTAGAATCGCTTGAGCACGCATATAATTGAATGTATTCTTATTCATAAGGTGCAGGCTACTTGGATTAAGGTCGCAATTGATACTGACGAAATCCGATTCTTGTAGCAATTGATCCAAACTAACCATTTTTAATGATTGTTCCAGAATGAAGTCCGGCTCAATTTGGCGAATGTCATTCCCAAGTAGACGCATGCCAAAACCCCTGGCCCGACGAATGACCGCTTTACCTACATTTCCAACGCCAACAACACCGAGCGTACACTCACTCAGTGATCGGCCCGGAATTTTATGCCATTCCCCGTTTTTCATGGCTGAATCCATCCAGGTCAGCCTTCGTGCAAAACACAATATATATCCCATAACACTATCAGATACTGGCATTGTGAATGCATTGGGGGTATTTCCAACAGTTACACCAATTGATTCGGCATAAGCTTTGTTAATCGAATCGATACCTGTACCCCATTTCGAAATAACTTTTAATCTGGGTAAACAAGCGTTGATTACTTCTTCGTTATATTGGTCATCACCACAAATTGTGCCATCAAATTTTCCTGCATATGGCAAAATTTCTGGACCTGTTAGTCGTTCGTGCACCCTAGGAACAATTATTTCAATATTGTAGTGGTTCAATAATGGAACAAATCGATCCAAAAAAGGCATCATATAAGGGGCTGACAATAAGACTGAATAATTCATGGTTCACCCGACAAAAATTTTTAAATAAACCTGATTTGATCACGATGTTTTAGCATCAGTTCAGCCATCAGGAAATCCAATTCTTCATCGATATCAAACGCTTCAGAGCGATCAATCTCAAACAGGTAAGGGCGCTCTCCGATACGATTCCGCTTAACTTCCAATATTTCACGTTTAAACAGATAGATACAGGAATTTTCTTCGAATATTGGGGGCAGATCCTGAGTACGCAACAAGATTGCAGGGTTATGATTGAGCGGACGTGACAAACTGTCCCAAAAGCGGGTCTTCAATTTCGTTACAGAAAATAATGAATCATAAGCTGGATAGTTATCAATAAGTGTTTTTATTGCTGTTGAAATCGTCCGAGATTTTAATAAAGGGTTTGTACTATGTGTTTGTAAATAAAAATCGGCAGGAAATTGCTCAGTATCATGCATGAGAATTTCATTCATAGGAACAGTGTCAGCTGTTAGGTGTGCTGGTCGTTTTATTACGATGACATCCGGAAAATGACTTTGAACTCCATCACTGATTTCATCGCTATCCGTATCGACAAGAATTTTTGAAATTTCCGGACAACCTTTCAGGGCTGATAATATATGATGAAATAAAGGTTTTCCTGCAATCAGCCTGTAATTTTTTCCAGGAACCCGAACGGAATGATGTCTCATGGGAACAAGCGCGATAATTTTTAATGCTTGATTCATTTTTCACCCTTCTTTTTCTGGAGTTTCATGATATTGAATTGGATCAATCGTTCTTGTGACAAGCTCATTTGAATTATGATTCTGAGGATAATAAAACGTTTGTTTTAATTTCCAGGTTAATGGTCCGGATTGATTATAACCTTTATACGTACCTGAAAACTGATTCCATCGAAATCCAAGGATTTGCATCCAATTCCTGGTAAATACCTTTCTTTTTAATGCTGTTTGCATATCCTGGTGCACATTTGTAAAAAAAGCTTTGAAAAAATCGTTTATGCCAAATTGCTCCTGAGGATAAATTGTTTTAAAAGCCATTCCTTCGCGTTTATACCGGTTTGAAATGCCACGCCAGGATTCATTATGGACATGGATGATTTCAGCCTCGGCAATATAAGCTATACGATGACCTTGATCAAATAACCACCTTGCCCAAGCAAGATCTTCTAAACCAGGTATTGACTCGTTGTATGGGTGTTTTTCCCAAAGGCTTTTTCGAATGGCAGCATTTGCATTATTGCAAAACGGGTGTTCCTGATTAAGATTGGAATATTCAGGATACCAATGAGAAAAAATCATGTGTTCTGAAAATTGCGTTGTCTCCATGCCTCGTTGTTTCCCATAGGTTAATGCAACTCTTGAATCCTCAAAAGGTTCCAATAATTTTTCCAGCCAATCCGGATATACCGGATAAACATGTGCGCTGGCAAAGACAATCAGATCTGCATTTGCTTTTTCGATACCTAGGTTTAAAGATCGCCCGAAAGAGAATTCTTGTGGATGAATGTGAACAATTTTAATCGGGTATGTCTTTGCTATTTCAATGGTTTGGTCAAAGGAACCTGAATCTACTAATATGACCTCAACATTTTTCACGGTTTGATGGAATATACCTTCCAGCAATTTGCCAATATGCTTTTCTTCATTAAATGCACGAATAATGATTGAACAGGATGGTTTCATTGATTGATTTCAAAAGGTTGATTTTTTAGAATTCCGTCTAAAATACATTTTATGACATTTGAATTCTGAGGAAGTAATCGGTTATATGGGAATTTTTTTAATTTTACATATCCGTTCCATATTTCATCTTCTTCCAGAAAATCTTCGAAAGAAAGTGAAACGCGATAAAGCTGCGAATAAAGAAATCTGCGTACATTGACGATAAATTCATCCGGTACTTTTAAGCTCTCTGCAACTAAAAAAGTCTCAACCTTTTCGATAAATTTCTGTTGAGATTCTGGTAAATAAACGATCGGTATTTGTGTGAATCGTGATTTACCTCCGCAGATTACAGGAACACCCATCAATGTTGCTTCCATTCCAATGGTGGAATTGTAAATCATAACAAATTTTGACTTTTGAATAAGTTCATACGAGCTGAAATGTTCCGTAGCATCCACAAAAACAACATTACTATAAGTTTCTAAACGACGAGATTTCGCCCAGGAAGCAACATTTTCAACGCTGGCTTTACCGGGTCTGGCCTCATCCGGATGTGCCCTGATGACAAATAGCGTCTCAGGATGTTTAGATATAATTTCTAAAACACAATCCAACCAATCAAACATATGGGTAAAAACAACATTCGCATGCGACTGGCTTGTATCGAATATCACATTCGTAAATACCGGCACTATCTGCTTAAATTTTTCGGTGAGTTTCAGAAATGACGGACTTAATTCCTTCATCGTTGGCCAGAATTTAATTCCGGCCATACTAAAATTCCCTTGAAACCTTTGCTCCAAATATTGGTCCAATTTTTTGTTTTGTGCCTCAGATAATTGGAAATCGTTCTCAATTTTTATTGGATAAGCAGTAGCCTGGTCGTAAGTAAAGAATGCGCTAAATGGTAATAGCCCAACTTCATGAGTGATCACAGGAATTTGATGTTGTAACGACACCCAACGAACTGTAGCCTCCGGAAAAGTCATTCCATTAAAAACAATAACCTTTTGTGGATGAATTTCACTTATAAGGGCTGCAAAATTACGAGCGATATTTTCTGCAGATATGATATATTGCTGAAAAAGAAACCTCGTCTCTTGATCATCCTGAAGATGGTAACATCTTAAAACCCAGCGGATGGCAGGTAGAACCAATTCGCCTAAAGGTAAATCATTATATTCAAAGGAAGATAATTCATTAACAGATAGATTTTCTAAACAATCAATCAATTTTTGAGATGGATTAAATTGAAAATAATGATTATTGAAATCTTTAAACAATTTTTTTGATTGAGATAGGCAAATTGAACAAGGTGGTAAATCTAAAGGTTTTTTTAGAATACTCCCTAACATACAGTACGACATACCTGAATCACATATAAATTGGTGCACAGGTACTCCCTGTAGTTTTAATGCCCAACCAGTCAGTAAAGAAAATCCAGCATTAAGACTCAATCCTTTTAAGCGAGTTGAAGCATTAAATATTAAAACAGGAGGTTGATTAGCCGTAGGTGCATTTTGATGTACCTGCTTTTCGATCTCATAAACTTGCTTATCGCTATTTGTGTGAATATAGAATTGTTTTATTCGGGATGGTAACCGTTTAAACTTTTTTAACATTAAAATGATTTTACCCGTCGTAATTTTTGTAAACTTGATTTCTCACTATCGTATACTTTCTTAACGCCGTCACCTAATGATTTTTCTGTAACCCGAATATATTTTACTAACTTCTCCATACCTTGAGGCTCGACCGAAGCCGCCTGGTCTGAACCCCACATTGCCCGATCCAGCGTAATATGTCTTTCCACCAAACATGCACCTAAAGCTACTGCGACAGCTGATGGTACCAAACCGACTTCATGTCCGGAATATCCAATAGGACAATCAAATTCTTTTTGTAAAGTTTGGATCATTTTTAGATTTAATTCATCCGGGTCGCAAGGATAAGCACTGGTCGTGTGGGTAATAATAAGATTCTCTGTACCAATTTGGCTGATTGCAAATTTTATTTGATCAAATGATGACATCCCGGTCGAGAGTACAAGAGGTCTGCCAGTCCCTCGAAGTTTTTTAAGTAGAGGCAAATCGGTTAATGAGGCAGATGGGACTTTGTAACAGGAGGGATTAAATTTCTCCATAAAGTCAACTGAAGGTTCATCCCAAACGGAAACGAACCATGAGATACCTATGGATTTACAAAGGTTATCGATTTCCTGATATTGATTTTCATCGAATTCAACTTTATATCGATAATCCAAATAACTGATATATCCCCAAGGTGTTTCCCGCATTTGGGATTGTTGCTCCTTTGGCACACAAATTTCAGGAGTCCGTTTTTGAAACTTTACCGCATTCAACCCTGCGTGATATGCTTCATTGATAAGTCTTTTTGCTATTTCAACATCCCCATTATGATTAATACCTATTTCACCGATAACATAAACCGGGTAACCTTCTCCAACCCACGTTTCTCCGATTTTGACAGCTTTAGCCATTAAGACCTCCTCTAATAATTTTTAGAAACCTGTAAAACAAAATCACAAATTTCCCTAACAGCGCCGTAACCGCCTTTATTATGTAAAACAATATCTGCCTGTCTGATTGCAGAAATATGAGAATCAGCAACTGCGACAGCGCATCCAACTACGGGAAAGCAAGGGACATCATTAATATCATTTCCTACAAAAATCACATTGTCAGAATTAATTTTATTCTCATCCAGGTACTTTTTTAGGATAGTAGGTTTATCATCTATTCCTTGAATAAATGGGGTCTTAAGTTTTTGACATCTTGCCTGAACGACAGGATTTACCTCTTTCGAAATCACTAATGTTCGTATTCCTGCTGCATGCAAGAGGTTGATACCCATTCCGTCACCACGATTTGCAGCTACGGATTCGATACCTTCCTGATTAACAAATACGCGATTATCTGTCATCACACCATCAAAATCAAAGACGATTAAATCGATCTTCTCAGGAAATTTTCTTCTGTGGTTTCCTGGAGTGACCATTTTCAAACCTGAATGCCAGACTATCCATTCTGCTTTAGCCCAATCTGATGGCTTGTCTAAATCAACTGTGAAATCCGGATCAATAAAAACGGGAAGAATTTTATCGCCAGACATTGAGTTTTTGTCCAAAATAATTTCCGGTTTGATGACATCAATATGACCAGTCTGCCAAAATGTTTCTGGTAAAGCCTGACGTGGAGCATTATATGGTTCTTGAATCCCTGAAACCTGGATTAATCCTTCCAGTAAACCTTGTCCGCGATTGAATTTCCACATTTTATGAGGATTTTGACCTGATGGAACAACACCCCGTACTGAATCGCCATGCGGATTATTTAGAAGCACTTCAATTGCAGAATCTACTAAATCTACCGGTCGAATTGGTGATGTGGGTCTTAATTGAACAACCAGATCTGGTTTATAGCCTTCATTTTTTTGCAAAGTTTCTAATGCATGCCGAAAAACCGGTAAGTCAAGACTTAAATCGTCAGCGAATTCTGCTGGTCGCAAAAATGGAACTTCAGCCCCAAATTGCTTTGCTACCTCTGCAATTTCGATATCATCTGTAGAAACAATTGTTCTTGTGACATATTTAGAGGTTCGTGCCGCTTGAATGCTGTATGCAATCAAAGGGTATCCGGCAAAATCTCGAATATTCTTCCTGGGGATTCCTTTTGATCCTCCCCTAGCTGGTATTATCGCAAGAACTTCAACTCTTTCTTTTACCATGCTGTCCATCCACCATCTACAACCAAATTTGCACCAGTCATATACGAAGATGCATCAGAAGCCAGGAAGAGCACGGCACCATTCATCTCGTCCTGGTTTGCCATTCTTCCTAATACAGTTCTGGCGGAATAACGCTCCAGGAATAAGGAGTCATGATCATTAAAAACGCCACCGGGAGTTAAGGCATTGGTACGAATTTGTGTTCCAGCATAATATGTTGCCAGATATCGGGTAAACCCTAGAACTCCGGCCTTTGTGACAGAATAGAAAACCGGTTTGAATTGCTTAGGTTGTCCTTCACGATCATATAGTCTTTGATCAGGACCGACTAAACCGTAGGTAGAGCATATATTAATAATTGATCCGGAATTCTGATTCAACATGGGTACAACAGCTGCCTGGGAACAGAGAAACATACCAGTTAAATTTACATCCAAGGCTGAACGGAAAGCTTCTACCGGGTAATCTTCAAAACTATTATTGTGTTGACCGGCATGTTCCGCATCAAATTTTGGATCCATTGCTGCACTATTAACGATCGCATCTAAACGACCATATTGTTTTATAGTTTTATCAATCATGTTTTTCACTGAATTTGGGTTTGTCACATCAAATTCAATCGCAATCGCTTCATATCCAGTATTACGAAGATTTTGAGCAACGATTTCTGCTTTGTCCCCAAACAAATCTGCGACTACAACTCCAGCCCCAGCTTCTGCAAGGGTTTTAGAAAATTGTTTTCCCAGGAGACCCGCGCCACCGGTAATGATTGCAGTTTTGTTCTTCATGCTAAATTTATCAAAAATTGTCTCTGACATCATTTTTCCTTTTTTACTCCAGCGTTAAAATATCTAAATTGCCCTTTTCTCTCAATCCAAAGAAATAAATTTTCGTTCTATGTGTGATAAATAAGCAGCATCCACAATTCTTTGAACGTCAATTCCGTCTTCCAATGAACAAACCGGTAGTGTATTTTTCTGAATTACGTTTATAAAATTTTTCATTTCAGCAACAAAAAGATCGTTTCTTTCAAATCCTGATGGAGGAGAAAATGATTCCCATTGGTTAGTTTCAGATTGAAACAAATGAACAATTCCATCAGAATTATCCCACTTAATTGTACCTTTATCACCTACGATTTCCAGATCATGCCTGCCAGGACATTGGATGTAATTAACATGGACGCTCCCAATAACTCCAATAGAAAAAGCTAACCCTATTTCTGCAGATCCCTCCACATCAATTTCTAAATGGTTTATCGCGCGATGATATGCCCAAACGGATGATACAGGACCGAATATCCATTTTAAATAATCAATCGGGTGACTGAGTGTCAGAATTACACCACCACCCAAATCTTTCCTCGCGCTATAACTTTTCCTGTGATCTTCCCATGGATGCCAATTGGGTAAATACTCACCCCAATGTGCTCTGGCAGAAATTACTTCGCCTATTTTTTTTTCCTGAACAAATTGTTTAATTTTCACCAAACCGGGATGAAATCTGAATTGAAATCCGGTCACTGCTATTCCACCACCAAGTTGAAGCGCTTGATGAAGGGCTTCCAAACCATCCATACTACTTGAAATCGGTTTCTCAAAAAACAAGTGGCAGCCTGCTTTTGCAGCAGGTATAGCGATTTCTAGATGTAATGAAGTGGGATTCGCAATAATTACAGCATCAGGTTTTAACGATAATGCGTCCTCGATACTGGTTACTATTTGGAAATTCTTCAATTCTTCCGTGTCCAAATTGCTTTTTAAGGAACGCAACAAAATAATGTCTGTTTCGCCTAAAGCCAATAAATTATGGAAATGTCGTCTTCCAATTGATCCAAAACCAACAATTAGAAATTTCATCTTATCCACCTCTTTTAAACGATTTCCCGATGTGGTCATAAAGGAAATCTGCGACTCGCTCTGCGGAATGGCCGTCGGTATACGTGATTTCATTTTCAACAAATAATTTCCGGTTTTGTTTCTCTTCAGGCATATCTTGTAGCGCTAAATTAATTGCGGTCTTTAATTCAGACTTTGAAACAGCTACACGCCCTGCATTTGCCTGTCTGAAACGATCATGTGTTGGCCAACCGCCAATCTGCGTTAGCGCTAACGAAAACTTATCGGAACGATTCCAACCCCCTGGCGAATCGATGCAAACACTCACAATTGGACGATCATGAATCGCTGCTTCGACGACCATGGT